>JBJDXG010000322.1:4637-9086 GCA_051866555.1 bacterium
CCTTTAATAATTCTAAATAACGTTCCAGCTGGGACGGCTTTACCTTAAAATGGTATGCTGATTTATTGCAGAATAGTGAAATACTGACTTCGCTTTATTATACTCTTATAATAGCACTTCTTTCTGCTCTGGCAGCGACGATAATCGGAACAGCGGCTGCTCTGGCTATCCATAATAATATGCGCCCCTGGCAAAGGGGAGTAGTAATGAATTTGACCTATTTGCCGGTTCTGAATCCTGATATAGTTACCGGGCTCTCTTTAATGCTGCTGTTTGTTTTTATCAATATGGAGCTGGGCTTTTGGTCTTTACTGCTGGCTCATATTACTTTTAATATTCCTTATGTTATTTTAGCCGTTTTGCCTAAGCTGAAACAGTTTAATAAGAATCTGTATGAGGCAGCTCTTGATTTAGGTGCCAGTCCGGGATATGCGTTTAAGAAGATCATGCTGCCGGAAATAGTGCCTGGCATAATTACCGGTGCTTTATTTGCTTTTACTTTGTCAATCGATGATTTTGTGATTAGCTTTTTTACTACTGGTTCAGGGGTAAAAAACTTATCAATAACTATCTATTCCATGGCCCGCAGAGGCATACATCCAACTATCAATGCTTTGTCTACCTTATTGTTTGCGGTGGTGTTGCTTTTGCTTTTAATTGTGAATAAAAGAGAATCTAAAGGAATGAATGGGGGAGGGTATTTAAATGAAAACGAAGGGTAAGCTTTTACTGCTTTGTCTGCTGGCTGTAATTTGTTTTTCTGTTTTAGTCGGCTGCGGAGGAGAAAAAGGAGAGCAAAAGGTGGTTAAGGTCTATAACTGGGGAGATTATATTGATCCGCAGGTCTTAAAGGATTTTGAAAAGGATACCGGAATAAAGGTGATTTATGATACCTTTGCTACTAATGAAGATATGTATGTTAAGATCAAATCCGGAGGCGGGGATTATGATGTAGCTATCCCGTCTGATTATATGATTAAAAGAATGATTAATGAAGGGCTGTTGGAAAAGATCGATTTTGCCAATGTGCCTAATTATAAAAATATTGACAAGCAGTTTAAGGACCTCAGCTTTGATCCGAAAAATGAATATTCAGTTCCTTATATGTGGGGAACAGTTGGCATTGTTTACAATAAGAAAATGGTCCAGGAGCCTGTTGACAGCTGGGGAATCCTGTGGGATCCTAAATATAAAAAGCAGATTTTAATGTTGGACAGCCCTCGTGATTCTATTGGTTTAACTTTGCAGTATTTGGGGTATTCTTTAAATACTAAGAATGATCAGGAGCTGGCTGAGGCTAAGGCTAAGCTGATTGAGCAAAAGGATCTGGTTTTGGCTTATGTAGTTGACGAGGTAAAGGATAAGATGATCGGGGAAGAGGCTGCTTTAGCGGTAGTTTGGTCAGGAGATGCTGCTTATGTGAAAAAAGAAAATCCTGATTTGGAATATGCTATTCCGAAAGAGGGCACTAATTTGTGGTTTGATTCCATTGTAATACCTAAGGGAGCAAAGCATAAAAAAGAAGCAGAGCAGTTCATTAATTATTTGGCCAGTGTAGATGCTGCTTATAAAAATGCTGATTATATCGGTTATTCTACACCTATTCAAGCGGCTAAGGCTAAATTGCCTTTAGATGTTCAGAATGATTTAGCTGGTTATCCTGCTGCAAGCATTTTACAGAAGACAGAAGTATTTGATGACTTAGCCAGTGTAGTGGCTAAATATGATAGAATATGGACAGAGATAAAAGCTGCTCATTAAAAGAAAACCTTCCTTAATGGAAGGTTTTTCTTAATGAGGAGAAGAATGTAATTAAGGAGGATAATCTAATCATGAAAAAAAATTATACTAATATAGCGACAGCTTCATTAGTGATAGCAGGCGGGCTTTTTGCTGTTACGTTTCCTTATCGCAGCAGTCTGTTAGGCGGAATAATTCATGCAGCCAGTGAAGCGGCTTTAGTTGGCGGTATGGCTGACTGGTATGCTGTAACTGCTTTATTTCGTCATCCTTTAAATTTATCCTGGATTCCGCACACTGCTATTATTCCGCAAAACAGAGAAAGAATTATAGCCGGCATAGTGGATATGGTGCAAAATAAGTGGCTGAATAAGGAAATCATTGAAGAAAAATTATATAGATTAGATTTAGCCGGTTTACTGTGGTCTTATGCAGCTCAGAATGAGAGTAAAAAAGCTTTAACTCGTTTGGCTGTTTCTTTTCTCAGCAGCAGTTTTGAGTATTTCCGGGATGAGACGGGTATAGCTAAAATCAATAAGCTTCTGCTTGAATTATTAAGAAAACAAAAACTGTCAGCTGTTGGCCGCAGCTTTTGTATCTGGCTTCGGACTAATGGCTATGACGATAAAATATTTTCCTTTTTATACGAGGAAGCTAAGAAATATTTAATTTCAGAAAAGTTTACTCAGACCTTTACTTCTCTGATTGAAAGTGTTGTAAATAATTATATAGAGAAGGGCAGAGGCGGAATGATGATGCAGATGATTGCCCCTTTATTAAAGAATCTTGACTTTACGGAAACTGCCAGGATAATTCAAACCAGTCTTGTTTCAGTAGTTGAAGAGGATGAAGAGAGCTATCGGCTTAAGTTTCAAAATTGGCTGTTAATCATGGAGAAGCGTTTGGCTGAAGACCCTGTTTTTTGTCTGCGTATAGAAGCCAAAAAGGAGCTTTGGCTGGCGGACCTTGATTTAAGTCCTGTGATAAAAAAATTAATGGACCTTATAGCTAATAATTCTGCTGTGCAGTCTGAAAACCTGGAAAAAATGATCTTTAACCTTCTGGATAAAGAAATAGCCGTAAGGCAGAATGACCAACTAAGCAATGAAAAGCTAAATAGCTGGCTGAAAAAACAGCTTGCTGCTTTAATTAATTCTAAGCATGAAATGATTGGTCAATTAGTACAGGAAAATCTGGATAAGCTGAGTGAAGATGATTTTGTGGTGCAGATTGAAGAAAAAGTAGGACAAGACTTGCAATGGATCAGGGTCAACGGAGCCGTGGTCGGCGGCTTGGTTGGCGTGATTTTATATTTGTTAAAATTATTCATTATTGCTTAAGACGGGAGGAAATAAGGTTCGGATGACGAAGATAAAGCATAAGGAGCTGAAGGCTGCAGCCGTTATGAACCGGTTGTCAGGCAAAATAATCGGAGGTAATAATGTATAAAACACCGCGCCGCAGGAGAGTAAAAAGAGTTCCAATTTGGTTTAAGTACGTGATTTCTTTTATCATGATATATTTTTTAGTTTCTTTTTTTGCCAGCCTGCATGGATTATGGAAGCTGAAAATGGAAGAAAGACATTTAAATAAGGTGATAGCTGAATTAAAAGCTGAAAACAGGAATTTGTTAAAGCAGTTTAATTTGGTGCGTTCTGATCATTATATAGAAAAAGTGGCGAGGGAAAAATTGGGGTTGGTTAAAAAAGATGAGACCTTAATCATTACTACTGATAAAGGGGAAAAACCGGGGATGTGGAAAATTAACTCTAATGAACAAAGTACGAAAAATGTAACTGATTGACGTATCTTGACATTGCTTTGCTTATCATAGTATAATTAATCAACAATTAAACTAGAGGAGGAAATTTATTAATATGTCGCTTCAAGTAGGGAGTATAATCGAAGGAGTAGTTAAGGGAATCACAAATTTTGGAGCTTTTATCGAGTTGGAAGAAGGAAAAACAGGGCTTGTACATATTTCAGAAGTAGCTAATACTTTTGTTAAAGATGTCAAAGATTTTCTTAAGGAGAACGAAAAGGTTAAAGTTAAAGTTATTTCGATTGATGATAAGGGAAAGATCAGTTTATCGATTAAACAGACGCAGCCAAAACCTGCTGTTCCTGCTAATAATTATAGAACGCAGCGGGCAGAGCGTGCTCGTCCTCAACCAAAAGTGACTTTTGAGGATAAACTCAGTAAATTTCTGAAAGAAAGCGATGAAAGACAACAGGATTTAAGAAAAAGTGTTGAAGCTAAACGCGGCGGGGGCTCACGGCGTAAAAATAATATATAATTTATTATAAATAAAAAGCATCCTGAAGGGATGCTTTTTTTATAGAAGGGAGTAATTTACTTATGTTTGGAGCGATTGATATAGGAACTAATTCAGTAAGGCTTTTAATTACTGATGATAATTTGCAGGTTAAAGAGCGTGTGCTAAAAACAACCAGATTAGGTGAAGGTGTTAATCAAAATAAATCTTTGCTGCCGGAGGCCTGCTTCAGAACGATAGCAGCCTTAAGTGAGATGAAAGAGATAGCCGGGAATTATGCTTTGCAGCATTTGCCTGTTGTAGCGACCAGTGCTGTCAGAGATGCTGCCAACAGGGACTTTTTTTTGAATGCAGTGCAGGACAGACTGGATTTATCGGTTGATGTGATTACCGGAGAGAGAGAAGCTTATTTAACTTATTTGGGAGTTACGGC
>JBJDXG010000323.1:0-9012 GCA_051866555.1 bacterium
TCCAGGGTTGAAACCGGACAAAGGGATTCTTATATTGGCGGCAACAGCAAGATAGTGGCGGTAATGGAGTCAGGCAAGGCCAGTCAAAATCTTGACATCACTCTTGATGAAAAATATGGTTATCTGGCTTCTGCCTATGCGCCTGTTTTTGACAGTCAGGGGCGGCCGGTAGCTATTATGGCGGCAGACTGCTCCATGCAGCAGATTTTAGATAATATCAGGCACGATGTTTACCGGGCGGTAGGAATAATTATTTTAATAATAGGAATCTTGATTGCTTTATACTGCTTGTTCCTTGATAAAAAAGTAGTGCTGCCTTTGAAAAAGCTGACAGCCAATGCCGGCAAAATAGTTGAAAAATGTGAAGCAGGAACGTTACTGGACTATGAACAGGAATTTGCTAAGACTGCTTCAGCCCGTCAGGATGAAATAAAGGATTTAGAGCAGTCCTTTTACCATATGACCTTTGATTTGCAGAATTACATAAAGAATCTGGAGCGGGTAACTAATGAGAAGCAAAAAATTGAAACGGAATTAAATGTAGCTAAAAGCATTCAGGCTATGCTTTTGCCGAAAATATTTCCGCCCTTCAAGGAAACGGATAATTTTGCTATCTATGCAACAGTAGAGCCGGCTAAGTCGGTGGGCGGTGATTATTATGATTTCTATATGGTGGATGACGACCATATCTGCTTTACTATTGCTGATGTTTCCGGCAAAGGAGTGCCGGCGGCTCTGTTTATGGTCATAGCGAAAACCATTATGAAGAATCAGGCAATGCAGTGCTTTCAGCCTTCAGAAGTATTGGCTCAGACTAATGATCAGTTAAGTGCTGATAATGAAGAAGGAATGTTTGTTACAGCCTTTTTTGCGGTATTTGAAATAAGCACCGGCCGTTTGCTTTATGCTAATGCCGGTCACAATCCGCCGCTCCTCTATCGGCGTGATGGCTCTTTTGAATATTTAGAGATGGAGAACAATGTGATTTTGGCCGCTATGCCGGGAATGAATTATACTCAGCAGGAATTGGTGCTGCATGAAGGAGATATTTTATTTACTTATACTGATGGAGTTACTGAGGCTATGAATGAGCAGGGTGAGGTGTATTCTGAGCCTAAACTGCGGGATACTCTGAATTCTGTTAAGGATAAATCAGCAGCCTTGTCTGACTTACTGCAGCATGTGCGCTCTTCAATCAGCAGCCATGTTCAGCAGGCAGAGCAATCTGACGATATAACGATGCTGCTGTTTAGGAAAGGATAAATTATGGAGGCAGAAGAATTACTGTATGAACGTTTTATTGTGCCGCTGAAAGGAAGAAGTGCTGCCGGAAAAAGAGTAGGAGTTGAATTTGAGTTTCCGCTGCTCAATCTTACCGGGAAAGCTAATAAGCAGCTCGTTGAGTTTCTGTTTGCAGAGCTGCTGCAAAGAGGATTTTCAGGCATCTATAAGCAGGGGGAGCTTAGAGCGCTGGAAAGAGAGCATGAGGTTACATTATCTTTAGATACCTCGTATAATAACCTGGAGGCTGCCTTTTATCCTCAGCAGTCTATTCTGCATATAGCTGCTGTTTGGGAGAGGGTCTTAGCAGAAATTAAAGAAATTATTGAGGGGCGGGGGATAATATTTGCTTTAGGAATTAATCCTTTATTTAATATCCTGCCTGCTGATTTTATTGCTGATGCTGAATGTGCCGCAGAAAGGGAGTTTCTGCGCACCTATTCGGCGGCTGACAGAGGTTGTCCGGATGACTTTTTTGCTTTTATTTCTTCGGTACAGACTAATCTGGAATTTAATTTGCCGGATTTGCCTCAGGCAATGAATGTTTTTTCCTCGCTGGATTTTGCGGAAATAATGCTGTTTGCCAATTCTCCTTTAAGGACGAAGGAAGGCTGGTTTCGTTCGGGAAGACATTATTTATACAGCAGGTCAGCCTTTTATCCTATGGGGCTCAGCGGTTCAATAGATGAAAAGTTTTCTTCTGTTTCTGATATCCTCCGGCATTATGCCGAGCGTTCCTTGTTTTTGCGCTGGCGGCAGGGGAAATGCGGATTTGTTTCTCCCGTTCCCCTGAAGGAATATTACCGCGATTCTTCTTATCAGGCAGAGCGTGCTGATTTGCGGTGCTTTTACAGCTATCGCAATACGGAATTGAAGTCACGCGGCACTTTGGAAAGAAGAATAGCCTGTACCCAGCCGTTTGCCGAGTTGTTTGCTCCTGTGGCTTTTGCAGTCGGCATAGCTGAAAAATTATCTGAGGCCGGAGAGCTGGCTGAAGAATTTTTTCAGAATAATAAGATTGCTTTTTCCAACAACCAGCTCTGCGAGACAGCAGCCAGAGGTCTTCTTCTCTGGGACAGCAAAATTCTGTACGATTTTTTAGGCAGCCTGTGGGAGCTGGCGAGATCAGGGCTAAAAAAACGAGCGTTAGGTGAGGAAAAATATTTGAATTGTTTTGAAGATAAATTTTTAAGGATGATAAGGTGGGGAAGCAATGCAGATAAAAAAATCAAGTAAGCTAAAGCAGCATAGTATTTATTTTATTTTGGCAGCATTATTCTTATTAAGCTTCTGGCTGGTAAAGGACAGCCGGAGTATTTTGTCCGGCCAACCTCTGGCTGATTCACTGGACCTGGTTTCACCGGCAGTTTCTCTAAATGGTGCTGACGGCAATGTCTATATAGTGGATAATTCCTTTCAGCGGATTATTAAAACAGATAAGGAGCATAATTTATTAAAAACTTTTGTTGGAGGTACGGTTAAGAAAAAGGGCTTTTATAACTGCTCAGATTTAGCGGTTGACAGTCAGGGCTCTTTATATTTGAGCAGCGTTGAGGTAGATATTACCGGTATGGCTTTAAATAAAGAGAGTATCTTGCAGTATAATCCTGACGGTTCCTTTAACCGGGAAATTTTCTTAAAAACCTATGACAAAAAGCAGGGACCGCTTTTAAATGGCTGGATTTCCTGTGTACAGGAGATTAAAGACAGGATATATTTCGTCTATAAAGAAGAGAACAGCCTGGCTCTGTATAAAATTGATTCCGGCAAGGCTGAATTGTTTAAAAGCTTTGCTTTTAGAGAGGCCAGAAAAAATATTGTCAACAGCACGATTTCTTCTGACCTTAAAAGCCTTGCGGTGACCACTAAGGACGGAAAAATAGTAAGACTGGCTGAGAATAAGCAGCAGGAAGTTTATCGGGGATATGGCAGAATCGGAGACCGGAAGGTCAGTGTTCCCTGGGATGTGGCGTGTTATGAGGGACAGATATTCTTTACCGATTTGGGCGACAGGCAGATTAAAAGGATTATGCCTGACGGCAGCGCAGTCACTGTAGCTGAATATTCCGGCAAGAAAGAGAATAAATCTCTGGCAGAAAGTCCGATTTATAAAAGACTGGCGGTTGACAGTCAGGGAAGGCTGATGACTACTGATACCTTCAGTGTTATCAGTTTAAAGGCAGACGGCAGCGATTACCGCAAAATAAATCAGGTTTTTTATACTAAGCCGGATATTATGAAGAGATTGGCTGTTTATGTGCTTGCCTTATTTTGGCTGTTGCTGCTGCTGCGTTTAGGCTGGATTTATTTAAGAAAAATTAACTTTTTTGCCTTTTCCTCAATTTTAAAAACGGGAATTTTGATTTTTGCTGTGTCCTTTATCATTGCTTCAGTTATAGGCTTTATCTTAATTAGTCAGTTTAATCAGACTATGGAAAAGCAGGTCGTGAATAATGTAACGGCGGTGACGACTCTTTCCAGCCAACTGATCAACGGCGATATTCTGGACGGTTTGAACAGCCTGGATGATTATAACAGTGAATATTATCGGCTGTTAAATGATAAAATGAATGATTTTATCGATCAGGCAGCGAAAGAGGGAGACAACTTATATTATGTTATTTATAAAACGGACGGTCAAAATGTCTATCAATGTATGGACTATATAGGCAGCGGCGGTCTGCTGAATACTATGGATACGGCTTATAAGGGCTCGTATTATGAACAGGTAATCGGTCAGGGGAAAAAGATTAAGATAAACACCTTTCAGGATTCTACCGGGGTTTGGACTTATGCGGTAGGACCGATTTACGGTTCTCAGGGCAGAATCGTAGCTGCGATTGAGATTGGCCGTAACCTGTCTGTTTTAGCAGCTAATCAGAAAAAATTTATTGTCAGTACGATTATCAACATATTGGTTATTACTGTAATTATCTTTTTAGTCTTTACAGAATTCTTATATTTAATGGCGGCTTTAAGAAAAAAATATAAAAATAAAGGCGCCGGTCTCAATAAAAGCTGCGATTTGGAAATCGTACGGCCGCTTACCTTTACACTTTTTATAGCCGACTATCTGCAAACTGCCTTTTTGCCGATATATGTATCGTCATTATATACTCCTATGTCGTCTATACCTAAGAGTCTGGCGATTGCGTTTCCTTTGTCGGCTGAGGTCTGTACCTCGGCGGTATCAGCAGTTGTTGCCGGTTATTTGAAGGATAGGCTGAGCTTAAGAAAAATATTCTTCTTCGGCTCCTGGCTGGTGATTATTGGCTTTGCCTTCTGCGGTCTCAGTCATACTATTCCTGTTTTTGCTTTGAGTAAGCTGGTTGTCGGCTGGGGAACGGGCTTTTTATACGTAGCTACTAGTACGATGATTGCGGAACAGGAGGATGAAGAGGTAATCAGCAAGGGCTACAGCGATTATTATGCGGCTTACTTTTCTGCTATCAATGTGGGCTGTGTAGCCGGAGGGGGGCTTGCGACTTTAGCCGGTTATCGGACTGTCTTTTGGGCTGCGGCTTTGATTTCCTTCTTAGCTCTTCTTTTGACTAAGCTTTTGCTGCCGGATAATACAGGAGCGGTTAAGCAGAATAAAGAAGTAACTGAGGAAAAACAAAGCCTAAGCTTAGGGCGCTTTATCTTTAGTCCGCAGGTATTTGCTTTACTGTTTGCTGTCTATATTCCTTATCTTATTGGCAGCTATTTCTTATATTATTTCTTCCCTCTGTTTGCGTTTGATGAGGGCATGAGTGAGAGCAGCATTTCGCATATATTTTTGCTGAACGGTCTGTTTGTAGTGTATTTAGGGCCATTGTTAACTCCGAGAATTAAAAACGTCTGCGGTGTTTTCGGCGGAACTATTCTTGGCTCGGCACTTTGCCTGGTGGCTTTTGCTATATTTATTTTTAATCAGGAGCTGGTTAATGCGGTGATTACAGCTGCTTTACTGGGTATAGCGGACAGCTTTGCCTATACTATGCAGACGACTTATTATACCGGTCTGAAACCGGCTCATGCTTTTGGACTCTCCAAGGCTAACGGGATAAAAAATACTGCGGAGCACTTAGGTTATACGCTGGCACCATTTACCTTTGGGGCTGTTCTTTTATGCGGCAATGCAGCCGGCATAGCGATTGTTGCCGGAGGAATGGCGGTAGGGCTTGTATTCTTTATTTTAATGGGCTGTAAGGATAAGCTGCAAAAGAAAAAAAGCGGGTGAGACGATGAAAATAATTTACTTTGGCACAGACGTATTTTTGGCTGTTTTTTCCTGGCTGCTGGAAAGTGAGCATACGGTTACTGATTTGTATACTTATCATAATCCTGAGGAATATATTCGGGATGAAGGAGTTTGTGCTTTGGCTCACAGGCATAATATTCCTGTGCATTATGAAAGGCTTTCTGAGGCTGAAATAGTGCAGCTTTTTGCAGCCGGCAAATGCGATTTGCTTTTGTCGGCTGAGTATGATGCTAAAATACCGGTTCCTGATATAGATTCTTTTCGGGGGGTGAATATCCACAACTCTCTTTTGCCGGAGGGGAGGGGATATTTTCCTGTGGAAATGCGGATTTTTCAGCAATATGATTATGGCGGAGTAACGATTCATAAGCTGGCGGAAAAATTCGATGAAGGAGATATTGTTTTACAGCGGAAATTTTCTATCAGCAGTGCAGAGAATGACAGGGCTGTTTATGCTAAATGCAATCATTTGGCGGCTGAAATGGTTAAGGAGCTGTTGCGTGATTTCAGCGGTTACTGGGCAGAGGCTAAGAAGCAGACCGGCGGTTCTTACTGGGAAAAGCCTTCCTGTGCTGATTATACGGTGACAGAAAAGATGACGGTAGAGCAGGCGGAGCATATTTATCGTTCCTTTGGTAGGTTTACAGAAATTGTTTATCGGAATAAAAATTATAAGGTTGAGCATTTAGTTACTCCTAACAGTAAAGCTTGGCTTTCCTCGCCGGACATAATGCGGGATAATCCTTATATTGCTTATCCGGTTCTTGATGGAGTAATAGGGGTTTATTTGCAGACACCTTTAAAATAATTATTTTTGGTTAATAATTATTATTGGAGGTCAGCTGTATGAAATATTTTAAGTATTATGACTGGAAAACCAATGAAGCAGGCTTGAATTATACGGAAGATAATCTGAAAAACAGCTCGATTTATTTTTCCAGACCGAGCAAGTTTAATGATCCGTTTGATTTAAAGCCCTATATAAATTTTACTGAAGAGGATATTGCTTATTTGAATGAACACTTTGCTAATCAGGGTTCAGCAGCGATTTCCTATGCTGATTATCTAAACGACATTCGGGAACGGGAAAAATTCAATCAGTTTTTTTTAGAGCTTTTTGATAATATGGGGGTTTTCTGCTGTACTAACAGAAGAAATAATCTCTTAATGTGGTCGCATTATGCTGATGAGCACCGGGGAGTTTGCCTGGGCTTTTCTGCTCCGCTTATTTTGCAGGATAATCCGGAGGTCAATCTGGATGGCATGATAAGCTTTCAGGAAGTGAAATACAGTGATAAAAGAGTGAAGCTGGGCCTGGTAGGGATCAATGAGTTCTGCAATGCTGTTTTAGTTAAACATTCAGGCTGGAAGTATGAGAAGGAATACCGGAGTATAATACCGCATTACAGTGGGATTATTAGATATCATCCTGAATGTTTAACTGAGGTTATTCTGGGCTGCCGTATGCCGGAGAAAGAGCAGGAAAGGATAAAAAGCATATTGCAGAAAAGAACCTATAAGCCTAAATTATATTTGGCTAAGTTAAAGGAGAAAACCTTTGGCTTAAATTTTGTGGAAATAAAATATTAAGCGGATAGAAAGTTTTCCGAGGATGAAAATCTGAGGGAAACTTTTTTTATTCTAAAAAGGCGTAAAAGGGAGGATTTGTTTTTAAACAGGAGAATATAAGGATTAATCTTAAAAATTACAACCTTGTTATTTTGCATAAAAGCAGGATTAGTGATATAATGCACACATCGCAAAAACAAATGTATTCATCACAAGAACAAAGTAGGTGCTACATGGAAAGTAATAAAGATATCTTTTATATTGTTAGTGAAAAGGTGCTGTCTGAAGTTTTAAAGAAAACTATTTTGGTTAAGGAAATTTTAAAAAAAGGAGAGAGTAAAACTATTTATGAAGCGGCTAAAAAGGTAGGAATCAGCAGGAGTGCTTTTTATAAATATAAAGATCATATTTTTCCTTTCTATGAAGCTAGCCGCGAAAAAATAATTACTCTTTTTTTTACACTTAGTAATACTCCCGGCTGTCTTTCTGATTTATTAAATAAGATTGCTCAGGGCGGAGCCAATGTCCTGACTATTAATCAGTCTATTCCGTTGCAGGGTATAGCTAATATATCTATTTCCCTGGAAACGGACAGCATGTCCGGGGACATTGATGAGCTTTTAAAGTCGATCAGGACTTTAGAAGGAGTAAGAAAAGTTGAAATTATAGGAAGAAGTTAGGAGGAAGAAAATGGAAAAGATTAAAATCGGCCTTTTGGGCTGCGGAACAGTGGGTAGTGGTGTTGTTAAAATTTTAAATATTAATGGGGAAAACATAAAAATGCGCTCCGGGGCAGAAATTGCCATTGAGAAAATCCTGGTTCGTAATGTAGCTAAGGCTGAGAGCTTGAATATATCGAAAGAATTGCTGACTGTTAATGGTGAGGAGATAATCAATAATCCTGAAATTAAAGTAATCGTTGAGGTTATGGGCGGTATAGAACCGGCTAAGACGCTGATTTTAAAAGCAATTGCTAATGGCAAGAGTATTGTTACAGCGAATAAAGAGCTGATTGCCAAGCACGGCAGAGAAATTCTTCAGGCTGCTGAACAGCACGGTGTTGCAGTACAGTTTGAAGCCAGTGTAGGCGGCGGAATACCTATTATCAGACCGATGAAGAGATGTCTGGCTGCTAATGATATTGAAGAAATCATGGGCATCATTAACGGTACTACTAATTATATTCTGACTAAAATGACTGATGCCGGAGAAGACTTTGCTGATGTTTTGAAGGAAGCCCAGGAAAAAGGCTATGCAGAGGCTGATCCAACGGCTGATGTCGGCGGTTATGATGCTGCTTATAAGATCGCTATTCTTTCTTCTATCGGTTTTAACAGTCCGATTAGCTTTGATAATGTGTATTTTGAGGGCATTGATAAAATATCGGCTTTGGATATTGAATATGCCAATGAATTGAACTGTGTAATCAAATTGCTGGCTATTGCTAAGCAGTCGGCTGACGGTTTGGAGGTCAGAGTACATCCGACTATGATTTCTAAGAAGCATCCGCTGGCTTCGGTTAAGGATGTTTTTAATGCTATTTTTGTTAAAGGCAATGCAGTTGGTGATGTAATGTTCTATGGTGCCGGTGCCGGGCAAATGCCGACCGGAAGTGCGGTAGTAGCCGATGTTATTGACATTGTGCGCGATATAGTTCATAATATTCCAGGTAACACTTTAAATTGTACTTGTTTTGCTCAGCGGAATGTTAAGCCGATTGATGACTGCATTTCCAGCTTCTATGTTCGTCTGGAATGCTTTAATAAACCGGGAGTGCTTTCTAAAATTTCCGGAGTTCTCGGCAAGCATGAAGTGAGCATAGCTTCCATGATTCAAAAAGGTGAAAAGCTGGGCAATGAAGCGGCTGAAATCGTGTGGGTGACTTATGAGGTCGTGGAAAAGAATCTGCGCTCTGCTTT
>JBJDXG010000324.1:0-2070 GCA_051866555.1 bacterium
TCTTCTCAGACAAAGAGAGATTGCTCTGGAAGATCAGGAATATTGGGATATGACCTCTGAAGAGTGTTTAAATCAGGCTTTGCTGGAGTATAATGCTGAGCGGATTTTATTAAACTGGGCAGCTTTGAAAAATATTCACCGCGCTTTGCTGAAAAGGGTTTTGCTGCAGGGAATTGCAAGGCTGAAGGGCAATCTTCAGGAGATAAGTTTTGCCGATTTGAACTCAGTCCTAGATTTATTGCTCAATAAATCAAGGGGAAAGCAAATATTGCATGAGAAGCTGGTTTTTGAGAAAAGCTATAATCAGTTATGCATTTCTCTGCTTAAGCCTGCTTGTGCTGAGGAGCTTTCCTGGAAGCTTGAGGTCTTTTCTTCTCTGCCGGAAATAAAAAAAGCAGGAGTAATTTATATTCCGTTTAATCCGGAGCTGGGGCCGTTGGAGCTGCGCTGCCGACTGCCGGGAGATAAGCTGAAGACATCTTACGGCACTAAAAAATTAAAGAAATTTTTAAATGAAAAAAAAGTTCCTTCTTTTCAGAGAGATAATCTTAAGGTGATAGCCCAAAATGAAAGGATTCTTTGGCTGGAGGGATTTGGCTCTTTTATTTCAAAAAACGATGAAATAAAATATGCAGCAATAAGTTTAGCAGAGGAGGATTGATATTATGCATAAGGATATGAAAAAAATTTTATTTTCAGAAGAGGAACTGCAGGCTAAAATAAGAGAGATGGGCAAGTCTATTACAGCTGATTATCAGGGGAAAAATCTTTTTGCTGTAGGAATTTTGAAAGGCTCTACCTTATTTATGGCTGATTTGGTACGCCGAATTGATTTGCCGGTAACCTTTGATTTTATGGCTGTTTCCAGCTATGGCGATAAGGCGGTCTCTTCAGGTGTGGTCAGAATCAATAAGGATTTGGAAACCAGTATAGAAGGCAAAGATGTTCTGATTATTGAGGATATTATTGACAGCGGGCTGACTCTTTCTTATTTAGTGGATAATTTAAAATCCAGAAATCCGGCCAGTATTAAAATAGCTACTTTATTGACTAAGCCTGACCGAAGAAAGGTAAAGGTTGATGTTGCTTACTGCGGTTTTTCTATTCCTGATGAATTTGTGGTCGGCTATGGCCTTGATTATGCAGAAAATTACCGCAATCTGCCGTATATTGGGGTCTTAAAAGAAGAGATATATGGCGGATAATTGTTATTTGAGGATAATTATGTTATAATATTAAATACGACAAAAAAAGAAAGGAGGGGGCTTTGGTTGGATAAATTTTTACGCAACATAGGTTTGTATTTAGTGATCTTACTGGTAACAGTTTCTGCTATTAATTATTTTTCTCTTTTACATGATTCTAAGGTGAAAGATATTAAATATAGTCAGTTTATTGCTGCCTTAAATGAAAATAAAATAAAAGAAGTAAAAATTGTAGGGGAACATGCGATTAGCGGAACTTTAACAAGTGGAAGCAATTTTAAAACCTATGCCCCTAATGATTCGGAGCTGGTAAAAAAATTATTGGATAAAAAGATTCCGGTAGAATCTGAGCCGCCGCCGGCAACTCCTTGGTGGACGACAATGCTGTCTTCACTTTTGCCTACCTTGCTGATTATCGGTGTGATGCTGTTTTTGATGCAGCAGATGCAGGGCGGGGGCAATAGAGTGATGTCCTTTGGCAAGAGCAGGGCAAAGCTGAATACTGATGACGGCAAAAAGGTTACTTTTGATGATGTAGCCGGAGTGGAAGAGGCTAAGCAGGAATTGACGGAGGTTGTGGAATTTCTCAAGCAGCCGAAAAAGTTTTTGGAGTTAGGAGCTAGAATCCCCAAGGGAGTGCTTTTATATGGACCTCCTGGTACGGGCAAGACTTTATTGGCTAAAGCAGTAGCCGGTGAAGCGGGAGTACCGTTTTTCAGCATCAGCGGTTCTGATTTTGTGGAAATGTATGTGGGTGTCGGCGCTTCCCGTGTTCGGGATCTGTTTGAACAGGCGAAAAAGAGCGCTCCCTGCATTATCTTTATTGACGAGATTGACGCTGTCGGCCGTCACAGAGGCGCTGGCC
>JBJDXG010000325.1:0-8985 GCA_051866555.1 bacterium
AAAGATTATATTATGCAGGATGATGATGTGGTATATTTCCGCTTTAATGTTTAGAAAAAATTTCTTGCTTTATAAGAAGAAAAGTGATATACTATATTAGTGATTGTCCCTGCTCTGAAATGGGGCCATAGACCGAAGGGAGGTGAAAGACGATGAGACTTTATGAGATTGTAGCAATAATTGATGCAAAACTTGATGAAGAAGCAACTGATGCTGTTATTGCAAAATACGAGGAAGTGCTTACAAACCTTGGAGGCGAAATCGTTAAGATTGACAAATGGGGTAAGAGAAGACTTGCTTATGAAATTAAGAAACAACGTGAAGGATTCTATGTTCTCTACAATGTTAAAGCTGAACCTAAAGCAGTAGCTGAAGTAGAAAGACTTATGAAAATTGCCGATAACATTCTTCGTTACCTTGTAGTAAGACAAGATGAGGAATAAACTTGAGGATGGTGGACTGAGATGTTAAACAGGATTATCCTGATTGGTCGTTTAACCAGAGATCCGGAGCTGCGTTATACTCAAAGCGGAGTAGCAGTTGCCAGCTTTACATTAGCGGTAAACCGGAATTTCAAGAATGCTCAAGGTGAAATTGAGGCCGATTTTATTGACATAGTTGTTTGGCGGAATCAAGCTGAAAATTGTGCTAATTACTTAGGCAAGGGACGCCTTGTTGCTGTTGAAGGACGGTTGCAGGTGCGTACCTATGAAACTCAGGAAGGTCAAAAACGTAAGGTAGCAGAAGTTGTAGCAGATTCTGTGAGATTTCTGGAAAAGAAAAATACAGCAAATGCGGGCGGAAGCAGTGCTGAAATGGGAGAATTTCTTGATGATGATATCCCATTCTAGTCTATCCGTTTAAGGAGGGAATGTAATGAAAAGAGAACGCGGCAGAAAAGCACGGAGAAGAGTTTGCAGTTTCTGTGCTGATAAGATGGCTGATATAGATTATAAAGATACTAACCGTTTGAGAAAATATATTACTGAACGTGGCAAAATCTTGCCTCGCCGTATCACCGGCAATTGTGCTAAGCATCAAAGACAATTGACTATTGCTATTAAAAGAGCAAGACAAATTGCTTTGCTGCCTTTTACAATTGAGTAGATCTTAAAGCTGAACAGAGCTCTGATAAATATTTATCAGGCTCTGTTTTTTTGTTTTTCTCTGCTGTGTCACTGAAGGAATTATTTGCAGATAAAGCGAATTCTATAATAAGGAGGGGTTAAGATGTATAAAAAAATATTAGTGCCGATTGACGGTTCAAAATATTCTTTAAAGGCTTTGGAACATGCTTCTGTTTTGGCTTCTAAGCTTGATTCTGAAATCAGCCTGCTTTATGTAGCTGAAGACTTTAATGTAGTTCAGCAGCAAATTCTGCCTAAGCATGTACCAGATCATCTTTATAATGAGATAAAGGAATTTGCGAAAAATATGCTGAATGAAGCCAGGACTAAGCTGCCGGTTAATGTAAAAGTGGAAAACTATCTGGAATTTGGTTCTCCAAGAGAATGTATAGTGCGTTTTGCTCAGGAGAATGATTATGATTTGATTATTATCGGCAAACGCGGACTGGGCAGAATCAAAGGTATGATTATGGGCAGCGTCAGCTCCTATGTGGTCAGTGAAGCGCCTTGTCCGGTCTTAGTAATGAAATAGCGGTTTGAATTAAAGCCTGCCTCTGAAGGATATGTCAATATCATCCTTTGAGACAGGCTTTTTTATATTCTTAAAATTATACTCATATTTGCCTGCAAGAGCAGCTCATCGTTCAGCAGTTTGATTTTTACTCTCCGGCTGAATTGGTTTTGCGGCTTAATGCTTTCAACAGTTCCGGTAAAGGTCTTTCCCGGGAGGTCAGGTGAATGCAATTTTACAATTTGACCGCTGCTGAGCCGGGCCGCTTTTTTGCTGCTTATGCTTAAGGTAGTCCAGCATTCTCTGGGGTTTTCCAAAATGAGCAAAGGCTGTCCCGCTTCAATATAGTCGCCGTTTTTGAACATTATCTTGCGGACAGTACCCTGAAAGGGACTAAAAATAAGCATATTGTCAAATTTATTGAGAGTATGGTCAACCTGAGCCTGAAGCTTATTGATTTTATCCTGGGCAGCCTTTAATTCCTCCGGCTTAGGACCAACCTTGACCTGAACTACCCGGGCAGAATTTTCTGCGGCTTTGGGTGCCTGATTTAAGGCTTCATAAGCTCTTCTCGCTTCATCTAATTGATTTCGGGAGATAATATCTTCGGCATAGAGCTGTTTATAATGCTCATATTTTTTTTTCGCTTTTTCTGCTGCCGGATTATTAACTGCTGTTTTAGCAGGAGCAGTGGTTATGATTTTTTCTTCAGTGTAGGTCGTATTCTTCAGAGCTTCCAATTCCATGGTTGCTTCATCTAAAGCGTCTGACTGCTCAGATAGTTCTTTTTCTAATTGCGGCCGTGATATGGCGGCTAATTCCTGTCCGCTTTCAGTTTTGTCTCCGGCCTTTAAAGAAAATTCAGTCAGGTAGCCGGTTATTTTAGGAGCGATTTTTATCTGAGCGACCTCTACTGTTCCTTGGATGCCGTAAAGATTTTGCCAGAAAAAGATTAAACTGCAGCTTATGCAGATAAAGATAACACCCAAAATTAGGGGAGATTTTTTCATTATCCCGCCTCCTTATAATTTTATGATACACGATATAAGACTGGCGGTCAACCAAGGCAGGAAATCAGGCTCTAATGTGGAATTTTAGAAAGATACCTGAAAGACAGATACGGCTGTGCTGTATCAGATAAAATTATCGCAGTAGGAGGAGATTGATTGACTAAAGAAATACAGACTAAATCTTTAGTAGAGGCAGCTTTGCTTTCTGCTTTAGTGATCATTATGAGTTTATTTGGCATGTATCTTCCGGTGATTGGGACGATTATCAGTTTAGCTTCTCCTGTTCCAATAGTGATTCTGGGGTTGCGGCATGGGATAAAATGGAGTGTTCTCAGCGTTTTGGTTGTGGGCCTAAGTCTCACCTTTTTAATATCACCCTTGCAGTCTCTGGCTGTAAGTCTGGGCTTTGGCTTTTTAGGCGTTGCCTTGGGGGAGACGGTAAGAAGGAAGCTCTCTTTAAGCCGGATTATGGTTTGGGGAACTCTGGCTTCTCTGATTTCTAAATTGCTGCTGCTTTTGGCAGTTATGCTCTTTTTAGGGACAAATTCTTTGACGGATAATATGGATATGCTCCATAAAATGATGGAACAGTCGATTCAGCTTTACAGCGGTCTTGGCATGAGTGCCGGGCAGCTCGAGCTGCTGCAGAAGACTATGGAAGAAATGCTCAGGCTGCTCAAAATAATCTTTCCGGTTTTATTGCTGCTGGTTTCAGTTTTAGATACCTTTTTTAATTATCTTATCAGCCGTTATGTTTTGAAGCGTTTAGATTATGCTTTGCCGGCTTTTTTGCCTTTTGCCTGCTGGAATATACCTAAATCCTTAACGGTTGTGCTGTTAGCCGGTCTGGTGCTGATTGTAGCTGGCAATCATTATAACTTAGCCTTGCTGGCGAATATAGGCTTAAATATGCAGTATTTTTCCATGCTGCTGTTTCTTTTGCAGGGCTTTGCGGTTACTGTTTATTTTCTGAAAAAGTGGCGGGTGACTAAACCTTTAAGGGTTGTTATTTTAATATTGCTTTTTATAACTCCTTTATTTACTGAGATTATAGTCTGGCTGGGATTATTGGATGTATTTTTTGATTACAGGCGTTTAAAGCAGTCAAAGGGTGGTTCTGATGTTTAAGCTGGAACGATTAGAAAAATTTTTCTGCCGTAATTTCTGGCCGAACAAGAAGCAGGAATGTCAAAGGACTTCTGTTGGGCGGGGAAGAGCGGCTTTGGCACTTCTTCAGGTCGATAATATGGAAGAGGTTACTCATGAAATGGAGAAGCCGGATAAGCTGTTGTTTGCGGCCGGAGTAGGCAAAATATTAGAGGAATGGGCAAAGACCTTTCAGGCTTTTATTCAAAAATATGAGGAAGATAAATATCTGATTTTTTTTGATAAGCATGATCTTAAATCGCTGGAGGAGGATAAATTTTCTATTCTGCAAAAGGTGCGTTCTTTGAATTTCGGCAATCATATTCCTTTAACCATCAGTGTGGGGATTGCTCTGGGCACAGCTGATTTTGCTGCTTTGGGCAATTATGCTGAAACTGCTTTGAATATCGCTTTAGGACGCGGCGGAGATCAGGTGGTTATTAAGGAAAATACAGATTTGCGTTTCTATGGAGCGAAAACTCAGGCCATAGAAAAGAGAAGTCAGGTTAAAGTGCGGGTCATGGCCCATGCTCTCTTGAATTTGATCTGTCAGTCAGATAAAATAGTTGTTGCCGGCCATCGCGGAATGGATTTTGACAGTCTGGGTTCTTGTCTGGCTATCTTGAGGATCTGTCAAAGCTATAATCGGGAGTCCAGGATTATTCTGGATGATCCGCCCAGCGATTCCTTTAATAAGCTGGAAAAATTTTTTGCGGTTAGTGATACGTATGGAGATATTTTTCTTACCGGGCAGGAAGCCTGTGACTGGATAAGCAGTGATACGCTGCTGGTGATGGTAGATGCTCATAAAGCCGATATTTTAGTTGAGCCGGAGCTGGTTAAGCTTACGAGAAGGATTGTTGTGCTTGACCACCATCGTCAGTCAGGGGAATTCAGCTTTGAGCCGCTCTTGGTTTATCTGGAGCCCTGCTCCTCCTCTGTAAGTGAAATATTGACTGAAATAATCGATTACCTTCCTGAGGTGAAGCTGAACAGAATCGAAGCCAATGCTCTTTTAGCCGGTATTACGCTGGATACTAAAAATTTTTCCGTGCAGACCGGCTCCCGAACCTTTGAGGCGGCTTCCCGTCTGCGCAATTGGGAGGCAGAGCCGCTTTTGATGCGGCGATTGTTTAAGAAAAGTCGGACAAATCTGTTAAAACAGATAGAGGTTGTCAAAAATATAGAAATATTATATAATGCTATTGCTATAGGGGTTTATAGGGAAAAAACCGTTAATGCTCAGGTTTTGGCAGCTCAGGCAGCTGATCTTTTAGTTAACATAGAAGATATTGAGGCTTCGTTTGTGCTTAATCAAAATGACAAGGGCGTTGTAATCAGCGCTCGTTCAGCCGGCAGGATTAATGTTCAGCTGATTATGGAGGAAATGGGCGGCGGCGGACATCTTCTGATGGCCGCTACTCAGTGTGTTGGTTTGACTCTGGAAGAAGCAAAAGCACGCTTGCTTCCTATTATAGAAGCTTATTGGAAAGAGGTGCAGAAACAATGAAAGTAATTTTGACTAAGGATGTTAAGGGAAAAGGAAAAAAAGGTGAATTAATTGATGTATCGGAAGGCTATGCTCGCAATTATCTTATTGCTAAAGGGCTGGCAGTTGAAGGCTCAGAGGGTAATCTAAAGACTTTTGCTGCCCGGAAGAAAAAGGAAGAAGAAAAGGAAATGCAGAATAAGCAGGATGCTATGGCTTTGGCGGAAAAGCTTAAATCCATCAGCCTTACTTTAACTGTGAAATGCGGGGAGAATGGCCGTTTGTTCGGCTCTATCAATACGAAGGATATTGCGGATGCTTTAGAAAAGCAGTCAGGTCTGAAAGTTGACAAACGCAAGATAGAACTGGGTGATGCGATTAAGAGCCTAGGCAGCTATAAATTAAAGGTCAAACTGCACAGAGATGTGGCAGCTGATTTAACGGTTAAGGTAGTGGAAGCATAGAAAGGGGTCAATTTGGCGGTATGAAAAGCTTACTGGACAAATTATTGCCGTTTGGGAAAGGCAGCAGGGAAAAAAAGCTGTTGGAGGAAGAACAGATAAGAAGGCAGATTACAGCTTTATATGGGCTGCTTTCTGGGATTTATGGTTCTGATAAGCTTGTTTTAAAGGCGAGTAAGCTGGAGTCCTTGGATTTAATGCGTTCGAGTGAGATAGAGGATCGTTTGCTGGCTTTAGAGAGAATTATTTATGAAGACCCGACAATAAGAGAAATACCAAAGCGTAAAGAAATTCCGGCCCTGCTGGAAAAAATGGAAAATGAAATAGCCGATGTTTTGGCTAGGAGAAGCGTTGAGGACAGCATTGAAAGAAAGATAAATGATAAATTGCAGAAGCGGCATGAAGAATATGTTCGGGAAATGAAGATGCAGATTATTAAGGAAGACGGAGGACCGGAAAATTCTCAGACCTTAAAGCAGTATGCTGAGTTAGAGGTCTTGGAAAGCATTCATCTCTCCAGAACGGCTCTGGAAGCTCTGCGGCCGGCCAGCCTTGATGAGGTGATCGGTCAGGATAAAGCGGTTAAGGCTATTTTATCTAAGCTGGCTTCTCCTTATCCGCAGCATATCATCTTATACGGTCCTCCGGGAGTGGGCAAGACAACGGTTGCCCGTCTTGCCTTAGAGAAGGCGAAGTTGCTTAATTATACGCCTTTTCGGGACAAGGCTTCCTTTGTAGAGGTTGATGCTACTACTCTGCGTTGGGATCCGCGCGATGTTACGAATCCGCTTCTTGGTTCAGTGCATGATCCTATTTATCAGGGTGCGAGAAGAGATTTTGCTGACAGCGGAGTGCCTGAGCCTAAGCTTGGCTTAGTGACAGAGGCTCATGGCGGAGTTTTATTCATTGATGAAATTGGCGAGCTTGATTTGCTCTTGCAGAATAAGCTGCTGAAGGTATTGGAAGACAAGAGAGTATTTTTTGATTCTTCATATTATGACCCGGCTAATAATCAGATACCCAAATATATTAAAAAGATATTTGAGGAAGGAGCTCCGGCAGATTTTATTTTAATCGGAGCGACGACCAGAGAAAGCTATGAAATCAATCCGGCTCTGCGCTCACGGTGTACAGAGGTTTATTTTCAGCCTTTAACGCAGCTGGATATTGAAAAGATAGTTTTAAATGCGGCTGATAAGCTGGGAGTTAAGCTGGACGAAGCAGTTCCCCGGATCATCAGTGAATATACTATTGAGGGCAGAAAGGCGATCAATATTTTAGCCGATGCTTATGGGCTTGCTCTTTATCAAGAGCAGGGCTCAGAGGCTGAAGCGGTAATCACTGAACAGCTGGTTTATGAGGTTCTGCAAACGGCACGTCTGACTCCGTATTCGCTGAGCAAGGCTAAAAAGGAAGGCCTGGTAGGCAAGATCTTTGGCCTTGGAGTCAGCGGCTATCTTGGCTCGGTAATTGAGATTGAAGCAGTTGCTTTTCCGGCTTCTGAAAAAGGCAAGCCTGGAACAGTGCGGTTTAATGAAACAGCAGGTTCTATGGCTAAGGATTCTGTCTTTAATGCTGCTTCTCTGATACGGGGACTTACTGGGGAAGATACGAGCGGTTATGATCTTCATGTTAATGTAATCGGCGGCGGCAGGATTGACGGACCGTCAGCCGGCTGTGCCATAACCTTAGCCTTGTACAGTGCTTTGCAGAAAAAACCGCTTCGTCAGGATGTGGCGGTTACCGGCGAGGTTTCTTTGCAGGGACAGATCAAGCCGGTCGGAGGAGTCTTTGAGAAGATTTACGGTGCTAAGCAGGCTGGGATTAAAAAGGTTATTATTCCGGAAGAAAATCAGCGCGATGTTCCCGCTGACCTTACCGGGATAGAGGTCGTAGCTGTTAAGAATTTAGAGGAAGCTCTGGAGCATGTTTTATTGCGCAGCTGAAATCAGGCGATTGTTTACGGAAGTAAATAATCGCTTTGCTTATAAATGGGGGGAAGCGTATGGATTTAAACAGAGTACCGCCGCAGAATATTGATGCTGAAAAAGCTGTTCTCGGCTCGATGATGCTGGAAACAGAGGCTATTACGCAGGTCGAGACGATTTTAGAACCGGATGATTTTTATTTGGAGGCTCATCGTAAGATTTTTCAGGGTATTATTAATCTGGCGGAGAGAGATGAACCAATCGATTTAATCAGTGTTAATGAGGAGCTGCGCCAGCAGAATCAAATAGAGGAGATTGGCGGGAGCAGCTATATTACTGAGCTGGCTAATTGGGTGCCGACAGCGGCTAATGCTGAGTACTATGCCAAGCTGGTCAAGAATAAAAGCCTGCTCAGGCGTTTGATTACCACAGCAGGCAACATTGCTAATCTGGGATATCAGGCGGAGGAAGAAGTCGATATTTTATTGGATAAGGCTGAGCAGATGGTGTTTAGTTTGGCTGAAGGACGCACTGCTCAGGGAATCCATCAGATTAAGGATGTTTTAGTTGATGCCTTTGAAAGACTGGAAAAGGTTTATGAAACTGAAGGAGGAATTACGGGTGTGGCTTCCGGCTTTTATGAGCTTGATTATATGACCTCCGGCTTTCAGCCTTCTGATTTGATTATTATAGCAGCCCGGCCTTCTATGGGTAAAACGGCTTTAGTGCTGAATATGGCTCAGAATATGGCGGTTAAAAATAAGGTGCCGGTTGCGATTTACAGCCTGGAGATGTCCAAGGAGCAATTAGCGCAGAGACTGCTTTGTGCTGAAGCTAAGATCAATGGGCAGCATTTGAGAAGCGGGCAGCTTCAGGATAAAGACTGGCTGGTCTTATCCCACGCTTTGGGAAGACTGAGTGAAGCGCCGATTTTTATTGATGACACACCGGGAATTACCTTAATGGAATTAAGAGCGAAGGCGAGACGTTTAAAGGCAGAGCATGGACTGGGACTGATTGCGATCGATTATCTTCAGTTGATGCAGGGCAATGGACGGATAGAAAACCGGCAGCAGGAGATTTCTGAAATCTCACGTTCTCTGAAGGCTTTGGCCAGGGAGCTGGAGGTGCCGGTAATTGCTTTATCTCAGCTTTCCCGGGCAGTCGAGTCAAGAATAAATAAGCGTCCTCAGCTTTCTGATTTAAGGGAGTCAGGCAGTATCGAGCAGGATGCTGATTTAGTATTGTTCATTTATCGTGATGAGTATTATAATCCGGAAAGTGATAAAAAAGGAATTGCTGAATTGATTATT
>JBJDXG010000326.1:0-8945 GCA_051866555.1 bacterium
AGGTACTGCAGGGCAGACTGTGGGAGAATAGGTCATTGCCGGAATAAGTTTAAAAAGCATTGTACTTTTGTACAGTGCTTTTTTTGTTTCTTTGTGTTATAATTTACCTGTTGATTGGAGGAGAAAGCAGTGCATTATAAATGTCCAGTATGCGGCAATGATTTATATTCTGAAGAAAAAAGATTGGTTTGTGAAAAAAACCATTCCTTTGACCTGGCTAAAAAGGGTTACGTTAATCTTCTTCTGGCTAATCAAAAGAATGCCAAGATTCCGGGTGACAGTAAGGCTATGGTTTTATCGCGGCATAATTTTTTAAACAGCGGTTATTACAGCAAGCTGTCCCAGGCGGTCAATTCTTTAGTCTGTTCTAATTTGCCGGCTGAGAATAAAGAAATAAATATTTTGGATGCAGGCTGCGGGGAAGGATATTTTACCGCTAATTTAAAGCGTTGTCTTGTGGCTTGGCGGCCGGAAGCAGCTTTTAAGGTTTGGGGAGTGGATATCTCCAAGGCGGCTATTCATTCTGCGGCCAGCCGTGACCGGGAGATAAATTTTTCTATAGCCAGCAATCATCATCTGCCCTTTCAGGACCAGGTTTTTGACTGCCTTATTTGGCTGTTTGCTCCGGGAAATGAGCAGGAATTCAAAAGAGTTTTAAAGCCGGGAGGCTTATTGCTGGCAGCCGTTCCTGCTGCTCGTCATCTTTGGGGCTTGAAGGAATTATTGTATGAGGCTCCTTATGAGCATGAGGTGAGGGATAAAGCTATTCCGGGCTTTGCTTTTCATTCAGAGGAGATAGTGGCTGATACGATTGAGCTTAATTCCTCACAGGCTGTCAATGACCTGTTGCTGATGACTCCTTACTATTGGCATATTACTAAGGAGGCGGCAGAAAAGGCGGCTCAGGCTGAATTTCTGCGGACAGAGCTGGAATTCTGCGTAAGAGTATATCGGGCTTAAAGCTGTAAAAAATACGGGAGAAGAGATGATTTTTCAATCGGTTCTTCTCCCGCCGCTTTATTTGCGCAATTCTAAATTATTGTCTTTAATGATAGTTAAAGCCTTTTCCGGATCCGAGAATTTGATAACGGCAAAAGCCTGATTGCCGTCAGCAAAGGCATAAACGTATTCAATGCCGATATCTTCATTGGCAAAGTAATTAAGTGCCTGACAAAGTGCTCCCGGTTCATGAGATATTTTCAAGCAGATGATGTTGGTGACCATAGCTGAAAAACCGGCTGCTTTTAAAAGCTCCTTGCCTTTTTCCGGGTCAGAAAGCAGCATTCGAAGCATTCCGTAATCGGCTGCATCAGCAAGGCTTAAAGCGCTGACATCGATTTTATTATCGTCTAAGATTTTTAGAGCTTCATTTAAGCTTTGGGTTCTGTTTTCCAGAAATACTGATAATTGTTTAACAAACATGGAATTACCCCCTTTAATATAATTTTCTGTTGTCTATTACTCTTTTAGCTTTTCCTTCGCTTCTGGCGATAGTTTTAGGCTCTACCAGCTTAACCTTGGCTACGATGCCTAAAGCGCTTTTTAAAGTTTTGCTTATTTTCTTGGACAGGTTGTCAAGCACCTTGATCTCATCGGAGAAGAAGCGTTCTTCTACTTCTACCTGAACCTCCAGGGTATCAAGGTTATTAACTCTGTCAACTACCAGCATATACTGCGGTGTTGTACCGTCTACTTCCAGCAGTGCGCTTTCAATTTGAGATGGGAAAACATTTACGCCGCGGATGATCAGCATATCATCAGAGCGTCCTTTAAAGCGGGAAATTCTGGCTAATGTTCTGCCGCATTCGCATTTATCATAGTTGATGCTGGTTAAATCCTTAGTTCTGTAGCGGAAAAGCGGAAGAGCTTCTTTATTCAGAGTTGTAAAGACTAATTCACCGGTTTCGCCAGGTTTTACCGGTTCAAGGGTGTTAGGATCGATTATTTCCGGAAGGAAGTAATCCTCATTGACATGCAGACCCTGATGATAGATACAGTCGGCTGCAACTCCAGGGCCCATTACTTCACTTAGGCCATAGATATCAAAAGCATTGATGTGCAGCTTTTCTTCTAATTGTTTTCTCATATTATCAGTCCAAGGCTCAGCGCCTAAAATAGCAGCCTTTAATTTAATATACGGCAGTCTGCCTGATTCCTCTAAGGCTTCAGCTAAATGCAGGGCGTAAGATGGAGTGCAGGCTAAAACAGTAGCTCCGAAGTCTTCCATCATGGTGATTTGTTTTTTAGTATTGCCGGAAGACATCGGAATAACAGTAGCTCCTAAATGCTCAGCACCGTAATGCAGTCCCAGTCCTCCGGTAAATAAGCCGTAGCCGTAGGAAACGTGAATCTTATCATCGCGTCCTGCTCCGGCCATAGCCATGACCCGGGAAACACATTCAGACCAGGTAGCAATGTCCTTGCGGGTATAAGCCACAACGGTTGCCTTGCCGGTTGTGCCGGAGGAGGCATGGATTCTGGTAACCTCTGATTGAGGAACAGCCAAAAGGCCGAAAGGATAGTTTTCTCTTAAATCATCTTTAGTAGTGAACGGTAATTTAGTGATATCTTCAATTCCTTTAATATCTCCCGGCTCTAAGCCCATTTCCTGCATCTTTTTCCGGTAAAACGGAACATTATGATAAACGCGGTCAACTAATTTAACCAGTCTTGCGCTTTGTAGATTAGCTATTTCTTCTCTGCTCATACATTCTTTTGTTTCATTCCAAATCATAAATTTTCTCCTTTGCTGTTTGATTTTATAGGTTGAATCCAATAGTAAATGCTTGTTTATTGATTTCCTTAGTTTTAGGCGGAACGGCAGTTTCAATAACCTTAAACCATTCTTCCTGGCTGAAATTCATATGCTGAGCAGCCAGTCCCAGGACTATGATGTTAAAAACTCTTGGATTGCCCAGCTTTTTAGCTTCTTCCATGGCTTTGACCTCCAGAACCTTATATTTGGCCTTTAAGCCTTCCAGGATATTTTCCGGATATTCAGCCTGTCCCAGAATTACCGGCATAGGGTCAATGCGCTGGTTGTTGATTATCAAAACGCCGTCCGGCTTAAGAAAATGGGCATAGCGCTGAGCCTCAAGCAGTTCAAAGGCTATCAGAATATCGGCTGTACCCTCCTCAACGATCGGTTCAGCTACTTTAGAGCCATAGCGCACGTAGGTAACTACACTGCCTCCTCTTTGCGCCATACCATGAACCTCTGACAGTTTTACATCATGACCGGCATCAAGGAGCAATTTTCCTAAAATTCTGCTGGTCAAAAGAGTACCCTGTCCGCCAACGCCTACAATCATAATATTGCGTGTTTTCAGGCTTTCTCTTTTTTTCATTTTATGCATCTCATTCACCGACCTTTGTGATTGCTTTGGCTTTGCACAATTGTGTGCATAATTCGCAACCGGTACAAATTGTATCATCTATTTTTACTGTTCCTAAAGCATCCTTGCTGAGAGCAGGACAGCCCGGTTTAAGGCAGTTGCCGCATTTTTTGCATTTATTCTGATCTATCTGATAAGGAGTGCGTTTTCTTTTATCTAAAAGTACGCAAGGTGTTTTAGTGATGATAACCGTTATTTCATCCTTATTTACGGCTTCCTTGACTGTGGCTTCTAATTCCTTTAAGTCAAAGGCTGAAATCTCAAATACATTTTTGATGCCCAGAGCCCTGCAGAGTGCGGCGATGTTGATAGCATAGGTAGTATTGCCCATTAAGGTCTTGCCGGTTGCCGGATGATCCTGATGACCGGTCATGCCGGTGGTTGAGTTGTCCAGGATAAGCACTGTGCCGGTTGCCTGGTTATAGACCATGTTCATTAAGGAATTAATGCCGGTATGCAGGAAGGTTGAGTCACCGATTACGGCTACCCAGTCCTTCAGATACTCCTTGCCCTTGGCCTTTTCCATGCCGTGCAGGGTACTGATGCTTGCTCCCATGCAGACAAATTCATCGATGACACTTAAAGGAGGGAGTGAGCCTAGAGTATAGCAGCCGATATCTCCGGCAGCATGCAGCTTCAGCTTATTTAAGACAGTAAAGACACTGCGGTGCGGACAGCCGGGACAAAGAACAGGCGGTCTGCCCGGCACTTGGGCTGGCTGTTCTAAATCAAGAGTCTGTTTGCCGATAGCCTGGCGCAGAAGATTAGCGCTGTATTCACCCTGTAAGGTCAAAATTTCCTTGCCGATACATTTGATGCCCCAGGATTTTACCTGTTCTTCGATTACCGGGTCTAATTCTTCAGCTATATATAGCTCCTTTACCTGTTTGGCGAAATCTTCAATTATGCGCCGCGGCAGAGGATTGACTATTCCCAGCTTCAGCACCGAAGCCTCCGGCAAGGCCTCCTTTACATACTGGTAAGCAATGCCGCTGGTGATTACTCCGATTGAGCGGTCATTCATTTCTATTCTGTTGACCGGAAAATCGCAGCCGCATTCTGTGAGCAGCTTATCACGCTGTTCAACGACTGGGTGGCGGAATTTGGCATGTCCCGGAATCATAACGTATTTTTTTATGTCCCGGTTATAAGGCTTGTCAGGAATTTCTGCTCTTTCTTCTAATTCTACGATTCCCTGGGAATGGGAAAGGCGGGTCGTTGTCCGAACGATAACCGGAGTATCGAATTTTTCGCTTAATTCGTAAGCGAATTTAACAAAATCCTTGGCTTCCTGACTGTCTGACGGCTCTAAAACGGGAACATGGGCCGCTCTGGCTACCGCTCTGGTATCCTGCTCATTTTGGGAGCTGTACAGTCCGGGGTCGTCAGCTACTACGACTACCATGCCGCCGTTTACTCCCATATAGGAAAAGGTGTAGAGCGGGTCGGCTGCTACGTTCAGACCTACCTGCTTCATGGAGGCTAGGGAACGAACGCCGGACAGGGAAGCACCGATAGCCACTTCCATAGCTACCTTTTCATTAGGAGACCATTCGGCGTAGATTTCTTTATACTGAACAATGCTTTCGCTTATCTCTGTGCTGGGAGTTCCCGGATAAGCGGCTGAAACCTTGACTCCGGCTTCATACGCTCCGCGCGCGATAGCTTCATTGCCCAGAAGAATAATTTTTTCTGTCATCATCTTCGTCCTTTCTTTAGAATAGTAAAATAAAATTTTATTTCTCTTATTATAACATAGAAAATCGGGTTGCGCTTCAGAAATAAAACAACCGGCCGCATTTTACGCAATGTGACCGGTTGTTTTTTAATTATTTTTTGCTTTTACAGGGTGATTATTTTAGCCGCTGCTACTCCGTCCTTAGCTTTGATTTGTTCTAAAGCTTCCGGAGCTAAAACGTGGTCTATTTCTAAAAGCATGATAGCTTCTCCGCCTGCATCCTGACGGCCTACCTGCATTCTGGCGATGTTTACTTCGTTTTGCGCTAAAACGTTGCTGACATGAGCGACCATGCCCGGTTTGTCAGTATGCTGAGTAAACAAAAGATATGGAGCAGGCAGCAGGTCAATATGATAATCATTGATTTTCACGATTCTCACATTATGAGTGCCGAAAACTGTACCGGCAACAGCGCAGCTGCCTTTGTCTGTCTTTAAGGTAACGTTGATTAAATTAGTAAAGTCTTTGTTTTCATTGCTCTTAGCTTCTTTAACGTTAATGCCTCTTTCCTTAGCAATAAATGGAGCATTAACCAGGTTGACCTGTTCAGTAAGGATTTCATCAAAAATTCCTTTAAGAATGACGGTAGTTAAAGGAGCGATATCCTGGTTAGTTACTTCACCGCTGTAAGTGATTTCTACTTCTTCGATTCTGCCGTCAATGAACTGACCTTGCAGACGGCCTAATTTTTCGCCTAATTCCAGGTATGGCTTAAGGGCAGCTAATAGATCAGGAGATACAGCCGGAATATTAACTGCGGTGGCAACAGGTCCGCCTGTCAAAGCGATGAGAATTTGCTTAGCTACGTCAACAGCTACATTTACCTGAGCTTCCTTAGTAGATGCACCAAGATGCGGAGTAGCGATTACTTCGTCTAATTCTAAAAGAGGATTGCCGACAGCCGGTTCTTTTTCAAATACGTCCAAAGCTGCTCCGGCAACCTTGCCTTCTTTAATGGCTGCCAGAAGATCTTCTTCCTTGATTATTCCGCCGCGGGCACAGTTTAGGATTCTCACTCCCGGCTTCATCAAAGCCAGAGTATCTTTGTTGACTAAATATTTAGTCTGCTCAGAAAGCGGAGTATGGAAGGTCAGAAAATCAGCTTCAGCAAAGATTTCTTTGATTTCAGCTAAGGTAATGCCCATTTTTTCGGCATTTTCTTTTTTCATAAAAGGATCATAGCCCATAACCTTCATACCGAAAGCCAGACATCTCTTAGCGACCTGAGAGCCTATTCTGCCAAGACCGATGATGCCGATCGTTTTGTTGTACAGCTCTACGCCGACAAATTTGCTTTTTTCCCATTTGCCGCTTTTCAGAGAAGCACAGGCGATAGGGGTTTTGCGGCTTAAGGACATCAGCATAGCCATAGTATGTTCTGCGGTGGAAATAGTATTTCCGGCAGGAGCATTCAAAACGATAATTCCCTTTTTAGTAGCAGCTTTGACATCAATATTGTCAATGCCGACACCTGCCCGGCCGATAGCCTTCAGCTTATCGGCAGCCTCAATTATTTCAGCCGTAACCTTAGTTGCACTGCGGACTACCAGGGCATCGTATTCTTTGATTTTTTCCTTTAATTGTTCCGGGGTAAGATCGGTAATAACGTCAACTGTAACGTTAGGGTTTTGCTGTAAGGCAGCAACTCCTTCTTTAGCTAATTTATCACTGACTAAAACTTTCACTTTTATTTTCCTCCTTTGATTGTTTCATAAGCCCATTTTAACCATTGGACAGCGATTTCCAAGTCTTTAGCTTCAACAGTAGCACCGCACCAGAAGCGAAGTCCCGGAGGGGCATCACGGTAAGCGTTGCAGTCATAAGCTACAGCTTCTGCTTCTAATAATTTGACCATTTTTTTAATTTCATCTGCCGGCAGGTCAACGGTCATGCAGACACTGGTATTAGAGCGGCATTTTGGCTCTTTACATAAGAAGTCGATCCAGTCGTTTTCGGCGATGAATTTCTCCCATACCTGAAGGTTAGCCTGACTTCTTTTAATCAGCTCAGGCAGTCCGCCGATTTCCTTTGCCCAGTTTAAAGCATCCAGATAATCCTCTACACAAAGCATGGAAGGTGTATTGATAGTAGAGCCGATGAAGATATCTCTGTTTAAAGCACCTTTTTTCCTTAATTGAAAAACCTTAGGCATTGGCCAGGCCGGAGTATAGCTTTCTATTCTTTCTGCTGCCCGAGGAGAAAGAATCAGCATACCATGAGCTCCTTCACCGCCCAGCACCTTCTGCCAGGAGTAGGTGACTACATCGAGCTTATCCCAAGGCATTTCCATAGCGAATACAGCCGAGGTAGCGTCGCAGATGGTTAAGCCCTCGCGGTCTGCCGGAATCCAATTGCCGTCAGGTATTTTTACTCCTCCGGTAGTTCCGTTCCAGGTAAAGACAACATCGTTTTTAAAATCAATATTATTCAGGTCAGGCAGGCAGCCATAGTCAGCCTGATGCTTGATTACCTGTAATTTTAATTGGTTTTCAATATCACCGGCCCAGGTTTTGCCGAATGATTCAAAGAAGATAACTTCTACCGGCTTTGGCCCTAAAAGATTCCATAAGGCCATTTCTACTGCTCCTGTATCGGAAGCAGGAACTATACCCACCAGATAATCTTCAGGTATTTGCAGAACCTCTTTGGTTTTATCAATGGCTTCTTTTAATTTAGCCTTGCCCAGTGTACTGCGGTGAGAACGGCCCAGAGCCGCATCGTTCAAAACGTTCAGATTATAACCCGGCCTTTTAGCGCAGGGACCGGAAGAAAAATTAGGATTGTTGGGTTTTTGATTTGGTTTCATAAAAGAATCCTCCTTTTAGTATTTACATAAGATTATATGGCTGTGGGCGACAAAAAGAAGATAAAAAAAACTCTCATCCCTTAAAAAGGGACGAGAGCTAACTTCCCGCGTTGCCACCCTAATAAAGTCAGACGACTTCACTTTAAACGCTGTAACGGTCGTTAACCGATATCGCTTCGGCCAAAGCTTTTACGAATCACTCAGGGATGGATTCAATAAAAAGTCTTTAACAGCTTGCACCTACCGCTGTCTCTCTGAAAAGAGCTAGTTATTTACTATTTCCCGTCAAAGTGGTAAATCTTAATTTTGATTGTTCCTAGTTTATCATGAGAAAAATTTTTCGTCAAGGCTTTTTTGCCTGATTTCAGGAAGACAAAATATTCTGTAATTTTGTAGTCAGTTCAAACAGATCAAAGGGCTTGGCGATATAGTCGTAAGCTCCAAGACTCATGGCCTGGTCTAAAATGTTTTCTTCGCCATAGGCGGTCATCATGATTACTTTTTGTTCGGGCTTGATTTTTTTTATTTCTGCCAGAGCTTCTACTCCATTCAGATTAGGCATGCGCAGATCCATGAATAATAGCTGCAAATCGTTGTTTTTTACCAGCTCTATGGCCTGCAGCCCGTCTTCAGCCGTTACAACTGCAAAATCCTCCTGCTCTAAGAATTCTTTCAGCAGTTCTCTGATTGATTCTCTGTCATCAACTATACCGATTATCTGTTTAGAGTTCATTGCTTTCACTCCTCAATAATTGTTTAGAATAGTTATATATCTTTAATTCCTTATTGCTGGAAAAATTTCCTCTTTATTTGCTCAAGTAATTTTAAAAAAATGCAGGATTTAGCATGAGGAAAGTGAATAGTAATAAAAAAGGTATCTTGTTTTAGAGATATTTAAGGAGGGGATTTTTTTGGGTTTAGTAACAATGAGAGAAATGCTTCAGGATGCTGATAAGAGAAAATATGCAGTGGGGGCATTCAATGCAAATAATATGGAAATCGTTCA
>JBJDXG010000327.1:0-2037 GCA_051866555.1 bacterium
CCGCCGCCCCTCAGCGACTTTTATATAGTACCATACCACAAATCTCTTGTCAACACTTTTTTATAATTTTATTATTAACTGCATGAAAAACAATAAATACATAAACTTTTACATTCATCAATCTTGAAAATATTCAGCAAATATATTATACTAAGTTTAGTCGTGTAGCCATAGTGCATAAATCCAGACGCAAGGATTTATGCACTTTTTTTATTATTGATTAAGGAAGTGATTATCATGCCCAAAACATTAGGGGAAAGAATTGTCTTTGGTTTACTCATGGCTTCTTTTATGGTTTATGGAATGGAAGTTTACAACTCAGCTTTAATTCACGGTCAAATAAGCCGTTCCGTACTCATCATTCCTTTTAATGAATTTTGTCTGTTAATTGCAATTGTAATCATCATCCAGGAATTGCTGGGATCTCCTTTAGCTAAAAAGCTAGCCTTTAAAATAGCCAAACCTGTTCCCCAATCTCCCATTAAAACGATTTTAGCTCTGCAAATTATGAATGTGTGTATTATGTGCCCAGCCATGAGCTTAGTTGCTGTTTTTATATTTAAAGGAGTTGATATCCATATTTTAACTAAATGGCTGCAAACCATTGCTGTGAATTTTCCAATGGCATTCTGCTGGCAGCTTTTTATTGCAGGACCATTGGTACGTCTTATTTTTAGAAAGTTATTTGCCGAATCACAAAATTAACTAATATAAAAAAAACAATAATCTCTTAAGAAAAATCAGATGCAAAAAGCATTGAATTCTACAAGAGATTATTGTTTTTAAATAGTTAATTAAAAATAGATACTATCTCCGAGATAACCTATTTGAGCTTATCCTTATTTTCCTTTAATAAATAAAATATTGCTCACCCTTCTCTCCTGCCCATCAGACGGCTGATTGACGATTCTGTCCCCCGCCCAAAAAGCAGTAGAACCGCCGCCGTCAAGATTCATGGCCTCGACAGCTCCCAGAGAAAGCAAGTAATCAGCTAATTCATTCAGAGTAAAGCCTACACTGTAATCAGGCTGCCTGCCTGACACTGCAACCAGCAGCAAATGGCCTTCTTTAGTCAGTCCCAAAGCACTTCTCGGTGCTCTGCCGCGGGCAATATCCGCTTTAAACTTTTCTGCTTCCGAAGTAATAAATTTTTTCCCATTTTTTACTAGACACGGCCCGCCGCCTAAAATATATTTTACCCTTTGGCTCGTCCAATCAGGAATGAATTTTCTCTCCCGGGTCAAACGGTCATCTAAAACAAGATTTTCTATTTCAGACTTTCTAATACCATGAGCTGACAAAACATAGCCGTTTTCCGGTATAGCCAGATCTCCCACACCAATTTCTATTACTCGGCCATTCTGTACAGCCACTTCCCAGCCAAAATCATTAGTCCCCGTTCTTTGAGTTCCCTTCTGTCGGTCATAAATAACCAGTTGATCTGCTGAACGCACCTTATTTAAACCGTCAACAGCCAGCTCCCTACCGTCGGGCAAAAAGAGCTTTTCCTGATAATCAACGCTGCTTATCTCCATTTTGCCATTATCCTTAATCAGCAAAGCTGTTCTCGCCGCATACGGATAGGTCAGAAGCTTGCCCTCAGCCACTAAAATTCCTAAAGGCTGCCCGGCACTGGAGAAATATCCCCCATTAATCGCTGCTAAGGCCTTATTCTGCTTTGCTAAAGAGCTTAACGTACTCCGGCTGAACCTGCCGTCCTTTCTGGCTATGCCAAGCATTACCTCAGCCTTTGACCAGTCAGTTGCCTCAGCCAGCTCGATATGCAAGGGTCCATAAACAGTTCCGGAATAGATACTCCTATGCACGACCCCATGTCCTAGATCCTCTGACTGCTCCTCTGAAAAAATCTTCTCCATATCAACCACCAAGCGATCAGGCTCTCCCAGAGTCATCACCTTAACCGGAACCCGATAATTAAGAAAAATCCTAATCATGGTTTTGGACTCGTCTAAGCTGTAAGGCTCTGCCTTAACCGCATACACCACCTTATCCTTGGCGGTAATTTTTTTTACTTTA
>JBJDXG010000328.1:0-2024 GCA_051866555.1 bacterium
GAAATGGAACTCTTCAAACACCAATTTCCGATAATGTTGAAAATCCCCATGACTATCTCATTTCATCACCTTGTCCCAATTCAAAAGCCAATGGTCTTTCTCCCCTTAAACGAATTTCCTGAATTTGATTTAAAAACAGATCAGGCAGTCCAGCTATAAAATTCTGTATCCCGTAAGGCAGATAAGGAAGAATTTCCTGCTGCATTAACGACCGCATTTTTTCACCCCCTGTTACTAACAGAATATGCCTTAACATTTTATTTAGACCTCTTTAAAAAAAGAAACCTTAAAGTCTGCAAAATAGAAAAAAACTGGTTTATTCTCAGATTAATGTTTAAGGATATCGATGTATAAAAAAATCCGCTTATAAAAATTTATAAGCGGATTTTTTATTTATTTTTAACTGTTTAAAATTATCTTAGCAATTTGATCCTGACAATCAGTTATATAGGTAAGACCTGTTTCTGCTGCTGTTTCCCGATTAGCAGCTACCAATTCAGCACGGGTTAATTCAGCAAGGCTGAACTTACGAGCCCCTGCTAAAAGCTGCTGCAAGCCGGCAGCTAATTTATCAGCTAAAGTCCAAATCGCAATAGCACCAAAAGGCAACTCATTCATAGCATCCTTGCCTATTTTCTTTTCCACATCATAATAACCGGCAAAGATTTCTTCTACTGTACTGCCTTGTTCCAAAACAGATTTTGGCAGACTATCCCAATTGCCATTGACCAAAGCCTTTCTGGCAGGCTTCAATACTCCTTCAATATTAGAGCCTAAGAATCCCGGTATCATTAAAGCTCTGCCCATGCAGACCATTTTAGTAAATGGAGCACCTAAAGCCAAGGCTTTGAAAATATGATCTTCTCTGGCTAAGCCGCCGCCAAAGGCTAAATCAACTACTCTTTCTCCTTTAGCTGCCAAAATAGAAGCATATTCATAGGCTTTAGAATGAAGCTGCAAAGAAGGCACTCCCCATGTTTCCATCATATTCCAAGGGCTCATGCCAGTACCGCCGCCGGCACCGTCAATGGTCAGCAGATCAAGCTTGGCATCTGTCGCCAGCTTAATAGCAGTAGCCAAACCTTCCATGCCATAAGCTCCTGTTTTCAGAGTAATTCTCTTATAGCCCAGCTTTCTCAGATAAGCTACCTGAGCCATAAAGCCTTCTCTGACTTCAGCATAGTTGTTTAAATTAGTATTGCCCAGACGGCTGTGACGGGCAAAGGATTTGATCGCTCCGCTCTTGAAAGCAGCCTGTACTTCCGGTTTACGCGGATCAGGGTCAACGATATAGCCTCTTTCTTTTAAGAATAAAGCATAATCCAGATTAGTTACCTGAATTTCACCGCCGATATCCTTAGCACCTTGTCCCCATTTTAATTCAATAATAACCTTATCGCCATATTTATCGATCAGATATTCAGCCACACCGTTATTAGTATCCTCTACATTCATCTGAATGATGATAGCACCATAGCCATCATAATATTTAAAATAAGATTCAATACGTCTTTCTAATTCCGGTGAGCTTTTTACTTTACCATTTTCAATAACTGCTTCCTTATCTACCCCAACTACATTTTCGCCGATAACGATTGGATATCCTACTAAAGCAGCTCCGGCTGCAAAGGATTCCCAATACTTAGCAGCAATAAAAGTAGAGCCTAAAGCACCGGAAAGAATAGGCATTCTGGATTTAGTTTTTATTTCTTGTCCAAATTCTGTTTCAAGACTTACATTAGGGAAAATACAGTCGTCAGCAGAAGAAGAAAGTCCCTGTGCTAAACCGCAAGCTCCGTAATGATATCCCTGAATACGCAAAGCATGATAACCTACTCCAACGTGAGTAGTGCTGCTGCTGCCTGCTGTAACTTTAGAAAAATCTCTTGGGTAAAGAGTTTTTCTTCCTTTCATACTGGAAATCCAGGTTTCACATTTCCCCTGACAATCAGCACGGCAAAGTGTACATAAGCCTGACTCAGCCGGATTTCCGCGATTTACTGTGCCTAAAGCATCATTTGATT
>JBJDXG010000329.1:0-8730 GCA_051866555.1 bacterium
CTTAAGTATTCCATCCTGACCTATCGTTGTCATTGTAGCCGTTTTCGACTGAGCAATAACTTGACTCCTAAAATAATCCATTGTAGAAAGAGTTTGCATAAACTCTGGAACACATTTACCTAAATCCAATGGCACCCTAATAACATGACACTCAAATAATATATTTTTCTCAATATCTTTGGGAATAATAGAGGCTTTTCCAATTCCCTCTGCAACTAATGATGACCTGCAAAACAGCATATCACCATATTTAACTTCAAACTTCTCAATCTCCTTAGCATCAGCATTTGTTTTTGGAAGTTCATCTATTTTTGAATACATACGATTAACAATATTAGCCACTCCAAGAATGCTTACATTGCCATCATAACAATAATCATCTCTTTTAGCAAAAAATCCATTAGATACCTTTCCACTTACAACATCAGAAATATTAACTACATTCCATCCAAAAGAATTAACCTGAGGTTCACCAAACATCTCGATAAATCGGGCTTTAACGAGAAAATCAAATTTTTGTAACTCTATCTTCCTAAGTCTAATTATTTCATTTATTTTTTCCAAATTGGCTACTGCTTTATATTGTTCTTCAATATCAGGAATATTTATTTCAATGTCTGCCAAAATACTCTTTGATATTTCTTTAAATGTTGCTCCTCTGCCTAACGAATTTAAATAAGCATTATTGCCTTTCAAAAACCAATATAAATACTTATTGCTAATCTTTTCTGAACAAATTAAATTCTTAAAACCTTGATTACAATACATCTCACATCCAGCAATAGCTACTTTTCCTATAGGAGCACGTGAAGACAAGATAACTGTCCCTGCCGGAAATGATGATAACCCCGTCTTCTTAACAGCTATCTCTGTAATCTTTCTCATACTATCCGTAATAATATATGTATCATCATTTAACTCTGCTGGAGTAATCCATTTTATGTCTCCATCCCAATATTCTTTTATACCTGTTTTTGGCGTACTGCCTGATACTATTTCACAAATATCACCTAACTTATATTTTGCCATATATTATCACTACAAACCTCAATTTAAAATTAATTCATATATTTTTGATGAGATATTTTTACATTATTCTGGTTTACCATAGCATACTGCATAGTAGTATCTATTTGTGAATGACCTAGTATTTTCTGCACTTGTTCTATTGGCATTCCTTTATCTATAGCTCTTGTTGCCATACTGCGGCGAAATTTATGAGGATGAATCCTATCTAATTCAAGCCTGCGCCCAAGCTGTCTTAATCTAATTTCAACTCCGCTTATCTTCAAGCGATCATGTGGGGCATCCAGCGTAACAAATAACGCATTATTATCGTCTCTGCGACTTTCAATATAGTTTCGCAGATGAACCTTGGCTTTTGCATCAAAGTAAACCCTTCTTTCCTTATCCCCTTTTCCGTAAACAATACATTCCCTGCCATCAAAATCAATATCATCAATATTCAAATTTACTAACTCTCCAACTCTGATTCCTGTTGAATATAATAAATCTATAATTGCAAGATCCCGTATACAGGAACAATTATCCCTCAACTTTTCTATACCTTCATCAGATATTACATTTTTTACAACTGTTTTAGTTTTTATCTTATGAATTCTTTTCATAGGACTTTTAAGAATATAATCCTCTTCCTCCAGCCATGAAAAAAAACTGGATAAATTTCTTCTAATATTATCAACTGTAACATTTGAACAGTTATTTATTTTCTGATACTCAGCCAAATAACTTCTTATTTCTTCAGTTGTCATCTTTCTAACCGGAGTTGAAATAGTTGCTAATAAGTGTTCTATGGTAGATTTATAATAGCTTGTTGTTCTGTCTGAACACCCTTCAACCTTTTTCGCATCAAGAAATATCTCTAAAAATTCATAATTAGAAATGTCAATTTTACTCGCTTCATTTTCAGAAAAGGTTTTGATTATAACTTCTTGAAGCTTTTTCATTTGCGCTACTGATAAGTATTCCGACATTTCATTTAACACACTTACAATTTTTTCTTCCATATTGGCATACCTCTTTCTTTATTTGATATACCAACATCCTACTCCGGCCAAAGCCATTTCTATCCAAAATATTCTTGCATCAAGCTATCAAACAATAATTGAGATTCATCTAATGCTTTCTGCACAACAGCTTTTGATTTGTTTACTTGTTTAATAAATTCTACAAATTCATCCTGCTTAGCCTTTTCAGGTACAATAACCTTCAGCTCACTTAATATTTTTAAGTTTATATTTTTCTGTGCAGACTCAGGAGCCTGAGACTCTAATATCGCTTGAAAAAATGAAAACCAGTAATGAATAAAGACATTATTTGTCTTTTCATTCGCTGTAAACCCAACCACACTATCAGGAAAGCAAGCATCAAAATCAAGAATAGCTGTCTTTGCAATATTGGCTGCTATTGTAATGCAAAGAGTACCTTTACTCCACATTTTACTTTGTTTCAAACCCAATTCTGAATATGTACTATTATATGATGTAATATACAAACTAGTTGCAGCCACATCACCAGTTTGAATAAGCGGATATTCTCCTCCTAAAAGCTTAGGGTCATTTCTAGGTCTATGTTTTGATACACCTCTACCAAATTCTCCTAACTCTGATAAAGTTGTTTCTGGTAATCCATAAGAGTTAGAAATTGGATCCCCAAACATCTCGATAAATCGGGCTTTGATAAGATTATCTAATAACTGTAACTCTTCTTGTCTAAGCAAAATAACATTTGAGAGTTTATCCAACCGCTCCCCAATTAGTTTTTGTTCTTCTAATGAAGGTACTGGAATAATCAAATCTTCAATATGGTTTGCTTTCAAATATTTTTGAGTTGACTGATTCTGTTTACCTTCAAGTGCTCTCTTAAAACAATTTGATTTAAAGAAATTAAGAAAATACCTTTTGTTTACTACATTCTCATCAAGTCGCACTAAAAACATATTCTGCCCATAAAAATTCCCATCCCACTCCTTGACTTCTGCTGTTTCACCTAATGTTCCAATCATACTGATAAGAATATCCCCAACAAGAATAGGTCTATTCTTTGAAATATTCTCATATGCTTCTTGAGATATATAATTGACCTTAGTAAAGTCTATTACACCATTTTTGATATTTTTTGATGTTATATAAGGTACTCCCTCATCTAAATACTCTGGAGTAGCTGGCATTATCCAGAAATCATCAATTAAAATATCTTTTATAAATTGTTCCATATCTACATTATACACACAAACCTCAATTTAAGGCCCTTTCTTACTTATTTCCCCAATAGAACTCTCAATTCTGAGGTTTCCTTTGCAATCTGAGCATTTAACTTCTCTATTTCATCAAGAATTTCCTCGGTAGGCGGATATTCTATGGGAACATACTCTATCTTTTTATACTTATTAATCGAAAGGTCATAACCATTATCAACAATTTCCTTCTTATCGACCATAAAGCTTTGCTCTGTTCTGTCACGAGCTTCTTCTTTATCCCTGTTATGAAACCTCTCAATAATATCAGGTATATCGTTTTCCTCTATCGGCTGACGCTTATCATCAAGAGAATGGCCGTCAGCCTTCATATCATAAAACCAAACTTTATCAGTTCCGCCAGCATTAGTTTTCGTAAAAATCAGAATAGCTGTGGATACTCCGGCATAAGGCTTAAAAACTCCTGAAGGCATAGAAATCACACCTTCTAAATATTGATTCTCTATTAATTCCTTACGCAAATTCTTATGGGCTTTTGACGAACCGAATAAAACACCATCCGGAACAATGCAGGCACACCGTCCTCCTACGCGCAGCAGTCTTATAAAAAGAGCTACAAACAATAATTCTGTTTTTGTCGTATTCGTGATTGCCGTTAATGATTCACTAATATTCTCTTTATTAAGTGTCCCCTTAAAAGGCGGATTAGCCAGGAGCAAATCATAAGTATCTTTAACCTGATAATCTTTAGAAACACTGTCCTGCTTGTTTAACTGCGGATTTGTAACAGAATGCAGCATCAAATTCATACAAGATAAACGACACATTGTTTCATCCGTATCAAACCCGGTAAAGGTTTCAGCAGCATATTTCTTCCACTGTTCCTCTGTCATCTTGCTTCCATAATGATTTCTGATATATTCTGCCCCTGAAATAAGAAAGCCCGCTGTACCGCATGCCGGATCACATATCCTGGTATCCGGTGTTGGCTGCATAAGATTTACCATCATGTCTCTGATATGCTTGGGGGTTCTAAATGCCCCCAGCCTGCCGGCAGAATTCAATTTGCCAAGCATATACTCGTATAAATCGCCCTGCATGTCCAAATCTTTAACATCATTCTCAAACAAGTCCTCTAAGCCAAGAATAACCTTCTGCAAAGCTAATGGTTCATTTATTTTAAATGTGGCATGCTTCAAATATTTTGAAAATGCAGAATTTTCATCAGAATTTAAGTTGATTAAAAACACAAAGATATGCTCAACAAAATGTTTGTGAAGCGCTCTGGACTCCATACCTTTAAAATTTCTCCAACGTAAAGCCTGTTCCTCTTTAGCTTCACCAAATATATGTACTTGCTTTTCTCCGGATAACAATTCGGCAGTTTCAATATCAGCTTCTTTTTCATCAATCTGCTTTGCAAACATGAGATATGTCAACTGCTCTATTACCTCTGTCGGCTGCGACACACCTCCGGCAATAACGTCAATCCATATCTGCTCAATTTTATTTTTTACTGCTGCTGGTAACATATATTTCCTCCCAAAATTATTTTTCTAACTATTATATTTAACAACTAATATTATAATTGAATTTTATTTAGAATAAAGTAAGCTCCTCATTTTCACAGCTTAGATGCTCCGTTTTCCGCCAAGTAACCTTCTCATCACCGCACAAGTGACCGGAAAGAAGACTGGAAGCAGCATCATGCTCCTGATAATTAAGCCTTGCCGTCCCATCATTAGCATTGGCATAACAATAACGGCAAAGATGACAGCAGGTATCATACTGACCTACATCTACACTCTTGACACAATGGCAGACATCTCTCTGAGTTTTATCCTTGCAAACCTTCAGCTCTCCGCCAATCACTGTCTCAAGACGTTCCTTCTCAATACACGCTCCGCGAATGATGCCGAACTTCTCTAAGTTTATCTCCTCAGAGCAGGTTTGAAGCTTCACACCGGAATCCTTAGCTAGCAGCGCCAAGCTTCCAGCAATTTCTTCCATAATACCGGTATCAAGCAGCATCGGACAAAGCATCCGCATATTTCTTTCCGTCTTACGATAAAAATCAAGAAAACTAAAAACACAGCAGTCTGTAGCCTCATGCAGTTCTTCAAGCAAGCGCTTAAATTTTTCCAAATGGAACTTAATCGTATAGCGTTCATTTAAAAAAATAGGATCATAACGCCATACGACACGATGCTCGCCAAGAAGAGAAGACAAGGTACGAAATGTATGGAGAAGCTCTGTTCTTTCCGGAAGATTAGGCTCAACATCCCTACCATAAGCATTTAAGGTAAATTGAAAATAAAACGGAAAATATTGTTCAAGCTCAGAAAGGTATGGCAGCAAGGGTGCTGCATTTTTCGTCCAAAAAACAACACAGTCCACATCTTTAGGCTGGAGCGAGATAGAACTGACCTGTTTTCTGTTAAAGGGATTCCTGACATCAACAAAACCTGCTCTGACTCTGTTCATAAACCATTCACTATAAAACGCCGGTAAATCAGTCCGGCGACTCGCATTAATAATCAAGCAAAACGCCAGCAGAATATTACTGATTTATAAATGAAGAATACCCTGCTTGCTTCTCCCCCTTCTTAAATCTCTGAAATATGATCCGCACAGCATTGCGATTTAGTCTAAGCTCAAGAATTTTAAATAACTAAAGACTTTAAATATAAATCATGGTAAAATTGAATAGAGCCTTGGGACCGGCATCCCAAAGCTCTAAAAAATGAATAGGGGGTGAATACCATGCAACTAGATATAACTATCACCATTAGTTTATCTAGCGAAGAATTATTGATGATATGAATCATCATCAGTAACCTTTGCAGGTAACACACTATTCTTCCGAAAGTCACGCTGGCAGGCGTGGCTTTTGGTTTCTTCTAGTATATGAATATTATACCCTAAATATTAAAGACTGACAAGGGAAGCAGAATTATTCGTTGACTAGTCATACAGAGACCAATACTTTGGTGGAAGCTTCGGAACCAAATTATTTTACAAATATCCGCCATCTTATTAAATTCTTTTTTATAAGTCTACTACACCATTTTAACATATGAATTCTTACTACAAGAAGGATTTTTTATCATCAAATTGAAATATACAATCAATTTGATTCCAGCAATAATTTTAAAAGAAAGGAGTACTTTGCCAATGAAATTATTAAAAAAACTCTTCTTGCCTTTTTGTCTTTCAGCTCTGTTGCTAGTATGTTCTCATTCATCAGCTGTCTCTGCGCAGAAAACTGCCTTCCTCACTTCAGACGAACCAACTTTTCTCTACATTGATACCATGCAGTTAAACTTTAATCATGATAATGAAAAATTATAAATAGAAAGAAGGATTTTATATGGAATTAAACATACTGCATTACATTCAGGGAATTCATAATCCAATACTTGATGAAATTATGGTATTGATTTTTAACACAATTGTAGGCTCAGCCGGACAAATATGGCCAATAGTAGGAACTGCACTCTTGATTATTCCCCAAACAAGAAAATGCGGTATTCTAATACTGGCTTCTTATTTTATATCTTTTTTGATTGGAAATGAAATACTTAAAGATCTTATAGCCAGACCAAGACCATGTGCAGTAGATGAAACCGTTTCCTTAATCGTAAAAAAACCGGGCAGCTTTTCTTGTCCGTCAGTTCATACATACTTAGCATTTTCAAGTGCAATGGCTGTATTCCATTATTATAAAAGAGCCGGTATTGCCGTCTTTGCCTTTGCAGCACTTATAGGCTTCAGCAGATTATATTTCTTCGTTCACTATCCAACAGACGTTCTCTTCGGAGCAGTCCTTGGCATAGCAACAACCTCAGCCATATGCACCATATTTATTAGGACAGATATTTTTAAAAATATCCCGAAATAATTAAAATTTAAATTGTCTTTACAACCGCTGTCAGCAAATTAGAATTTCCACTCCAATTCTGCTTTGCCATAGACACTGGAGCTGCCCTGATGATAGATATTGCCGCCTATGGAAAGGTTTACCTCTAAATTCTTCGGTGTGCTGATGGTAAGCCCGGCCATGACGCTTAGGCTGTCGCGGCCGTAATTCTCAGCAGTATCGCTTATAGTTACCCCTGGTAACTCTGTTAGCTGGTAGTTGGTGTGTCCGTTATTGGACAAAAGCTCATGGTTCCAGGCAGCAGAGGCGTGAGCCTGCCATTGAGATGCAGCACCGCTTTTTAAAGCTTTGGGCTTAGTAGTCAACCGATAGCCCAGTTGTGTACGCAAGGAATTATAGGTTTCGCTTGTAAGCCTGGTGCGGATGGCATCACCGCTTTCGCTGACTCCGGGACGATGAACAAAGCTGTAATCCACAGCGGCAAAGGGACCGCTTTTTACCGAACCATGCTCCTTTTCCCAGGCAGTGCCTACTTGCAGGCTGCCGCTGTATTCAGTCCAGTCTGCATCAGCTTTGCCGCTGTACCCGCCATTGATGCCGGGGATATAGACGCTTCTGTGACTGCGCATTTGTTCAAGTCCGAGCCGGGCACTGCCAAATAATTGCCAGCCGTTCCATTCTGCCGGAGCATACTTGGCCTGAGCCCCGAAATAAAAGCCTTCGCCCTTGTTGCTGCTGCCGTCTTCTCTGGTAGAAAGGTGATTCAGCACTGCATGATAGCCATGGATAAAACCATTGTCCAACGTGCGCTCCATGACCCCCAGCACCCCACTGTTATGGCTGGTGTAGCCGCGGCTTCCTCTATGCTGGTCAGTATAACTGGAAAATGGCATAACCATGCTGCGCCAGGTATTAGGTTCATTTTCTTGAAAGCTGTTATTATTAACATTTGCTGCCGGCTTTTCCTGCAGTTTTAAGCTGCCGCCGGCAATAAAGCTGTTGAGCAGGCTGTGGCTGTCCAGCACTGTCTGAGCACTGCTGCTGTAGAGCGAAGGATTGAGTTTACGCATATTAGCAGCAATATCATCAAGAGAACCGGAAAATTCAACAGCTCCGACCAGGTCTGCGGCATTTCCCTCAGCATTATCAGCATTGGCAGCAAAAGCCCGGGCAATGCCGTTAGTAACTGCATCCTGACCAATACTGCTGTAAACCGCTAAATCACGGTCAGCCGTAACCGAAAAATCTGTGTGCTGCTCATTGCTAACTCTGTCAACTCTAAAATTCAGCAAAGGATTATTTTCTATAATATTATAAGTAGCAGTGTCATTAATCAGGCTGTTATTCTGCCCTGCATTTTCCACGATTTGCAGGCTGGTGGCATGATTGCCGCTGAAATAGCCGCCTATCGGTATCAGGTTGATAGTGCCGCCCACATTGGCTCTACCGCTGACGATGATTTTGTCTGATGTGCCGTCGCCTGTGAATTCGGCATCAATACTACCGCTCTGCACATAATTGCCGTCGCCTGTAAATTCTGCATCAATGCTGCCTGTTTGTTCATTCTGCACATAATTATAATTGCCGTTAATGGTGATAGTGCCAATGCTGTTGCCCGGTGCAACAGTGCCTT
>JBJDXG010000330.1:0-2004 GCA_051866555.1 bacterium
CGGACAAAAGGCCCAGCATAGTCCTTTTCACTGTTACCGGATTATGTCCGTACATATCATGATTTCCCGCTGTCATATAGACAGGCACGCCAAAGCTCTGCAAAAGCACACCAAAAGAGCGAACTACGGCCGGAGCTACATCAGGGCGGTCAAAAAAATCCCCGCCGTGCAGGCAGTAATCAACCCCTTCTCTTTGAATAATTTCTTTCACCTCAGTCAGCTTATTCTGCATGGTAAGGATAAAATCATCCCTGCGGCCCAGGGGATTAGTCCCTCTAATATGAGTATCAGTCAAATAAAGCAGCTTCACCTACTTGTCCTCTCCATCCAATTAATCGTTTTCCAGGCAAGAGCAGAGGAAAATCCTCTCCTTAACAGAAAATTTCCCAATCGCTGCTGCCTTTTTTCCTTCTCTTCCTGCAAATAGCTGCTAAAGCGGACCTTAGCAAGTGCTTTAGCAGCCTTCTCTTCCTCTTCTTCAGTATAATTATTCAACTCAGCTATAATAATATCCTTTTCTATCCCCTTCAGCATTAACTCTGAAATTATTTTTTTTCTGCCTGAAGAGCTTTTCTTCTCTTCGATCCACAGAGCGGCAAATCTTCGGTCATCCAGAAATTTATCCTTCAGCAGTTCTTCGGTAATTAAAGCAATTTGGCTGAGAGGAAATTTCTTTTGCCGCAGCTTTTCCTGCAATTGATAAACACTGTACCAGCGGCGGTTAAGCAAACGATAAGCAGCCGCTCTGACAGCCTTCAGCTCTTCCTCCATAAAATCTCCCTCCTAAAAGGAAAGAGAGTGGCTTAGCCACTCTCTTTCTAATGTCTTCCTTCAATCTTTTCAGTCCAAAGTTCAACCAGAGGACTGGCATTAAAGATAGAAGAATATGTTCCTACCAATACCCCAAGAATCATAGCCAGAGTAAAATTGCTCAGAGTTTCCCCGCCGAATATATATAAAGAAACAAGCGTAAAGAGTACGGTCAGCGGAGTATAGATTGATCTCGTTAAAGATTGATAAATACTTCTGTTCATCAAATCCTTAAGCGATTCCTTTTTGCTCTTATGCCTTAAGTTTTCTCTGATACGGTCAAAAATAACGATCGTATCGTTGATAGAGTAACCGACAATAGTCAGGATAGCCGCTACAAAGGTAACGTCAATTTCTTTTTGCAGAATAGAAAAGATACCGATTACAATGAGAACATCATGCAGAATAGCCAAAATAGAAGCTACTGCAAATTTTAATTCAAAACGGACTGAAACATAGATAACAATACCCACTGAAGCAATCAGCAAAGCCAGAAGGGATTGCTTAGTCAGCTGTTCACCTATTACCGGTCCTACCATTTCTATTCTCTGTACCTCAGCCTGTCCATGCTCCTGACTCAGCTTAGCTACCAGGGCCTCCTGTTCGTCCTTATTCATGATTTTCGTTCTGATAAAAATGTCCTTCTCAGCAGTTTTTTGAATCACCGCATTTTTCAGTCCCTGCTCGTCCAGAGTTTCTCTTATCTGATCAATAGCTACTGTCTCCGGAAAGCGGAGATCATAAATAGTTCCTCCGGTAAAATCTATGCCCAGATTTAAACCGAAAACGAATAAGGAAATTATTCCGGCCAGAAGCATAACGCCTGAAACAGCAAACCAAAGATTTTTATGTCCAATAATATCATACCGCGCTTTTTCACTCATTATTTTTCCCTCCTTGACTCCACAGCCATTGGGCTTTCTTTAAAGCCGGAACACTAGCACAAATATCCATAACATTTTTAGTTGCAGTGATAGCAGTAAACAGATTGGTCACAATACCGATCATCAGGGTTACTGCAAAGCCCTTGATAGTTCCTGTTCCCAGATAAAAAAGAATTAAAGCAGTTATGAAGGTTGTTGTGTGTGAGTCGATTACGGTTGCAAAAGCATGCTTAAATCCGGCATCTATTGCCGGACGAAGACTTTTGCCGTCTTTTAATTCTTCCTTCATCCGTTCAAAAATCAGGATATT
>JBJDXG010000331.1:0-8660 GCA_051866555.1 bacterium
TAATTCAATGGCTTTCATGCCTGTTCCGGAAACAGCCTGATAAGTTGAAACTACCACTCTTTTAATCTTAGCTACATCATGCAGAGGCTTCAGCGCCACTACCATTTGAATAGTTGAACAGTTAGGATTAGCTATGATTCCTTTATTTTTATAGCCAAATACTGCGTCAGGATTTACTTCCGGAGTTACCAACGGTACTTCAGGGTCCATTCTCCAGGCACTGCTGTTGTCAATAACGATAGCTCCTTTAGAAGCTGCTATCGGAGCCCATTCCAGGCTCGCTGCTCCTCCGGCACTGAAAAGAGCCACATCAACTCCTTCAAATGCTTCCGGACAAATAGCCTCAACAGTACATTCCTGACCTTTAAACATCACTTTTCTGCCTGCTGATCTGGCAGTTGCCAAAGGCTTTATTTTTCCTACCGGAAAATTTCTTTCTCCCAATACTTCCAACATTTTTTGACCTACTGCGCCAGTAGCTCCTACAACTGCTACAGTATATTGTTTCATTATTATTTCCCCCTCAAAAATTACATATTATCTATCTAATTAGCTCCTACCAATAGAGGCTGAATCTGTTTTCCCTGCAAAGCTAAAGTTACAGTCTCTGTTAATAATTGCCAATGAGCGATCAGTGAATTATTTTTTTCCAGCGGATTATCCTGACCAAACGGAACAAAATATACATTGGATACATTCAGCAGCACCCCTAAATTGCGGGCGTTGGCTCCCAAGCCATCATTCGTTGATATGCCCAGCACCACCGGCTTTTCATTGCGCAGCTGGGCTTTGGCCGCCATTAAAACAGGTGTATCAGTAATCCCGTTGGCAAACTTAGCTAAGGTATTGCCGGTACACGGTGCAATAAGCAGCACATCCAGAATATTTTTCGGTCCTATTGGCTCCGCCGCTTCTATGGTGGTAATCGGTTCCCTGCCGGTCATAACACGCAGCTTTTCAAGCCAGTCGGCAGCCTTGCCGAAACGGGTATCCACACTGCTGGCTGCCTGCGACAGAATAGGAAATACTTCTGCTCCTTCATTAATCAGGGAGATTATCTCCTGCAGGGCAGGCAAAAATGTACAGTAAGAACCGGTTATCCCAAAACCGATTTTTTTATTTTTCAGTTTCAATCTAAGCACCCCCCAGTAAAGATCCGTCTGCCTGCAAAATTTTAAAAACTACCTCACTCAAAATCTTACCTGCTGATTCCGGTGCCGTCTTGCCCGGAAGCCCGCTGGCCAATACAGCCTTAAGCTTCAGCTTACTGGCTTCAGCAAAATCAGTGCCGCCGGGAAATGAAGCGAGATCGATAATCAAGCTGCCCGGAGCAAGACCTGACAGCCGCATCTTATCCAGCACTAAAGCCGGTATAGTATTAAATACCGCTCTGTACCTGCCTATTTTGTCAGCTAAGAGCAGCAGATTTAAAGACTCACAGCCCAGGCTCTCTGCTTCCTGACGCTGGCTTTCAGCTCTGGCAGCTACGGTTACTCTGGCCCCCATAGCGCTGAGCAGCTTAGACAGCGCCCTGCCTACACGCCCAAAGCCCAGAACCAGCATTTCTGCTTCATTTATAGTAAACGGTAAATTTTCTAAAGCCAATTGTACAGCTCCTTCAGCAGTTGGCACAGCATTGCGGCAGGCAAACTCTTCTAATTTAGCTATTTCAACTAAATCAAAGCCTGATTCCTGCGCTGCTGCCCTTAAAGACGCATTAGCTGTACCAATTAAAAAAAGAACTCCAGACGGAATCTCTGCTATTATCTCAGGAGTTAAAACCAAAGGTTCATCCAGGAAAGAAGCCTTTAACAGACCATTTTCATCTGCCCCAAGTACCGGAGCAATAATCACCTCTGCCCCCCGAAAGGCAGCTTCCAGGCAATTAACGACCTTAAGAGCATGAGGAATTTCCCGAAACGGACTGCCCACTGCCGTTACCTCTGCTCCGGCACCAAGCAGTCTCCTGATCAATTCCTTTTCCCTGAGGTCTCCGCCGATTACAGCAATCTTCCTGCCTTTTAGCATGATTCCGCCTCCTTTAGCTTTTCTCTTTTTAACACATTATATGGCATACGAATAAAGGAGGTGCCTGTCTTTAATTTTCAAAGTCCATAATTTCATCCAGACCATAAATCAAGCCGTTTTCCTGCGGTATTCTTCTCACCGCCATTATTACACCCGGCATAAAGGATTCACGGTTCAATGAATCATGCCTAATCGTCACATATTGCCCCTTACCGCCGAAGATAACCTCCTGATGAGCCACCATTCCCGGCAGGCGGACACTGTGAATATGAATATCTCCCATCTCACCGCCTCTGGCATGCGGTAATTTTTCATAAAACTTTCTGTCATCCTGCGGCAGCTTATCTTTAACCGCAGCAATCATTTCTGCCGTTTTCAAAGCAGTCCCGGAAGGAGAATCAAGCTTGCCGTTATGATGATACTCAATAATCTCCACATTTTCTAAAAATTTGGCTGCCATCTGAGAAAATTTCATCATCAAAATAGCACCCAAAGCAAAGTTCGGCGCAACTAAAATGGCTTTGCCCTTCTCACTGGCAAGAGCATCTAATTCCTTCAGCTGGTCAGGCATAAGCCCGGTAGTGCCGACTACGGCATAAGCATTATGTTCCAAAATAGTCCGGCTGTTTTCATAAACTATTCCCGGAAAAGTAAAATCAACTACCACATCCGGCTTCTTACTTTCCAGCATAGCGGTTAAACTATCCTGAATTTCCACCCCCAATTCTTTTAAACCGGCAAATTCGCCAATATCCTCGCCAACATGAGTTCTGCCTACTGCTCCGACCAAAGTCAAATCAGCTTCAGCCGCAACAGCTCTGACTACCTCACTGCCCATTTTGCCGGTTGCTCCAACTACTGCTACTTTTATATTCCCCATAACTACAGCTCCTTTTTTAGATGAAAAAATAGTTGACAGCTATCTGCTGTCAACTATTTCTTACCTATCTTAACTTACATCAAGAAGAAATAGTAGTCCAAATAGCTCTCCACTCCACACTGAGTGACAGGTTTACACCTCTTAAATGCAAACCCAATCCAGAAAATGCAGATTTTCTGAATTTCGGCGAAAATCCCTTTCATTTTCCTTCTTCAACGCCTGCCGTTTCCAGAAAATTACTTTTGATTGTCCGCACCTCTATTCCCTACTTTTTTCTTTTTATTTTCTTACAATTTTAATTTTTTGTCAAGGGCTAAATTGAAAAATCTGCCTCAATAGCTGGCTTTTTTTAGCTGCTCGACAATTTCTTCCAATTCTACAATCACCACTTCATTGCCGATTTTCCGTACAGAGCTCCAGGGAATAACGAAATCCTTCTGTTTATAAAACAGGTTCATCAAGCTGACTGTATTCGGCACTACAATGGAATGAATCTTCCCCGAATCCGGCTCTATCATCAGCTCACTGTCTCCCATAAGGCCAAGCCTGGCTCCATCATGCAGATTGATTATCTCCTTGCCGCTCATACTACTAAGCCGCATAAAACCGCCTCCCCTCTTTAGCTATTATTTATGCTGCAAAGGGGAAAAATATTTCTTTATTTTCCGGTAGAACCAAAACCGCCTGTTCCGCGGGCAGTTTCCTCCAGCTCCTCAACCGGCAAAAACTGAGCGGCAAAGACCGGCATAAAAGCCAGCTGAGCTATTCTGTCGCCTGGATGAACGACAGCATCCTCCTTACTGCAATTATACAGACCTACTTTTATTTCCCCGCGATAATCACTGTCAATAACGCCTACTCCGTTGGCAAGCTGAAGACCATGCTTAACCGCCAGACCGCTTCTGGCAAAAACCAGCCCTACTGCATTATCCGGTATCGCAAGCCGTATCCCGGTCGGAACCAGAGCCCGCTCTCCGGCTGCCAAAAGCAGATCCTCCTTCAGAGCTGCTCTAAGGTCTACCGCTGCTGAGCCGGCAGTTGCATAAGACGGTAAAACGCCATTATCGCTCTTAATCTTTACCTGAATTTTCTCCATCGCTATTCCCCCAAAAGTGCAATCTTCTCTTTAATCAGCTCTTCATCATCAATCGTGCCGACAGCCGTAAATACCAGATTATCCGCCGTAAATATTTCGGCAGCGCTTAAAATATCCGCCATGCTTACAGCCTCGATCTTCTCCATTACTGTCGCCAAATCAATGATTTTGCCGTAATAAAGCTCGCATTTCGCCAAACGGCTCATCCTGCTGTTGGTGCTCTCCAAGCCTAAAACAAGACTGCCCTTCAGCTGCTCCTTAGTTCTTCCCAGCTCCTCTTCTGTTACCCCGTTTTCCCGCACGTTCTTCAGTTCCCGGACAATCAAATCGACCACTTCCGCTACATTGTCAGGGCTGGTGCCGGCATAGACGCAGAAGGCTCCGGTATGCTCATAGGCCGTAAAATAATCATAAATAGTATAAACCAGCCCTCTTTCTTCCCTTACCTTCTGAAACAAACGCGAACTCACTCCGCCGCCTAAAATATTTTCCAGCACAGTCAAAGCATAGCGCTCTTTCTCTTCCGTTCTCTTAAAGGCCCTGGTTCCCAGACAAAGATGAACCTGTTCATTTTTCTTACTGCGCACATAAAAATGCTTAAGCGGCTGCCAGGAAAGATGCGGAAACTGTAAAGAGGTCATTTTTTCCTGACCAAAATTCTTTAATATTTCCTGCACCAAATCACAGTCCACTATATTGCCGGCAACGGAAATGACTATATTCTGATTGCCGTAATGGCTGTTATAATAATTCAGAATATCCTGCCTGGTCATTTTGGCAATCCCCTCAGCCTTACCGGCAATAGGCCGCCCTAAAGGATGAGACGGCCAAAGACATTCAGCAAAATAATCATGCACCAATTCATCAGGAGAATCCTCATACATTTTAATCTCTTCAATAACCACTCTTTTTTCTTTCTCAATATCAGCTTCGGCAAATAAGGGATTGCGCACCATATCAGCCAGAACCTCAAGCGCCAGCGGCAGATATTTATCTAAAATGCGGATATAAAAGCAGGTATGCTCCTTGCTGGTAAAGGCATTAAGCTGTCCTCCGACAGAATCGATCGTTTCAGCAATCTCCTTAGCTGAACGGTTCTTCGTTCCCTGAAATAAAAGATGCTCAATTAAATGTGAAACTCCGTTATTTTCCGTATTTTCCCACTGTGAACCGGTATTTATCCAAACTCCTATAGCCACAGAGCTGACATAGGGTATATGTTCAGTAACCAAACGAATTCCATTACTAAGCTTTTGATGTTGATAATTATTCATTATTTTCTCCTTACAATATAGTTTAAGCAAGCTGTCAGATTGGCTATTACAATTTAGGTTTCCATTTTCAATAAAATATATACCCAAAGAACAACAGAGGCAAGTCAAAAAACCGGGCGATAAAAATTACCGACCGGTTTATAAGGTTTTTATTCTTCTTTCTTTTTCTTTTCCTGCCATACAGCCTTACGGGAAAGACTGATCTTGCCCTGTTTATCAATATCAATGACCTTGACTAAGATTTCATCGCCTTCGGCAACTACATCCTCAACCTTGTTCACTCTTTCATCAGCTAGCTGCGAAATATGAACCAGCCCTTCCTTGCCGGGCAGCACTTCGGTAAAGGCACCAAAATTAGTGATCTTCACTACCTTGCCTAAATAAACTTCCCCGATTTCTACATCCTTAGTCAGGGTTTCAATAATCTTAACCGCCTTCTCGCCTGCTGCACCGTCAGTCGAAGCGATCAAGACCGTACCGTCTTCTTCTATATCTATTTTTACTCCGGTATCTTCTATGATTTTCCGGATAGTTTTGCCGCCCGGACCAATGACCTGTCTTATTTTATCCTGAGCAATCTTCATCGTAATGATCCGCGGCGCAAAAGGAGAAAGGCTTTCCCTTGGAGCCTGAATAGTGCCTAAAATCTTATCCAGGATAAACAAACGGCCCTTTCTGGCCTGCTCCAAAGCCTCGGTCAGAATCGCCTCATTGATTCCCTTGATTTTAATATCCATTTGAATAGCCGTAATGCCCTTAGCTGTTCCTGCTACTTTAAAGTCCATATCGCCTAAAGCATCTTCCATGCCCTGAATATCAGTCAGAATAGAGAAGGACTCTCCCTGTTTAATTAGTCCCATAGCCACTCCGGCCACCGGTGACTTGATTGGTACTCCGGCATCCATCAAAGCCAGTGTGCTGCCGCAGACGCTGGCCATAGAGCTGGAGCCATTGGATTCCAGAACCTCAGATACTAAACGGATAGTATAAGGAAAAGCTTCACTCGCAGGAATCATAGGCTCAAGAGCACGCTCTGCCAAAGCACCATGACCGATTTCACGCCGTCCCGGACTGCGCAGCGGTCTCGTTTCACCCACACAGTAAGGCGGGAAATTATAGTGATGCATATAGCGTTTGGAAACCTCCTCGCCTAAACCGTCAATGATCTGTTCGTCACTGGCCGCACCCAGAGTAGCTACTGTCAGCACCTGAGTCTGACCTCTGGTAAACAGGCCGGAGCCATGAGTCCGCGGCAGTAAGCCGACCTCACAGGTAATCGGTCTGATTTCATCCAAAGCCCGTCCATCCGGTCTTATCTTCTCAACCGCAATCATTCTGCGCACTTCTTCTTTAATAATAGTACCCAGCAGTTCACCTATCTCCTCTAAATTTTCAGGATATGTTTCAGCAAAATGCTCCACTATTTCATTTTTAGCCGTTTTTATTTGCTCCTCACGTTCAAGCTTGTCCGCATGCTTTACCGCTGCCAGCAATTTTTCCGTAGCAAAATCACGCACAGCTTTTTCTAATTCTTCATCTATCTCCGGAATAACAACCTCTCTTTTAGGTTTGCCGGCTTCCTTAGCTATGGCATTTTGAAAAGCCACTATTTCCTTGATTGCCTCATGCCCTGCCTGGATAGCCTTAAGCATTTCCTGCTCACTGACTTCCTTAGCCCCGGCTTCAACCATCATCACCGCATCCTCAGTACCGGCAATAGCCAGGTCAAGACGGCTGCCGGCAATTTGCTCATAGGTAGGATTTATAATATACTTATCGTCGCATAAAGCCACTCTTACCCCGGCTACCGGCCCCATAAAAGGAATATCCGAAAGCATTAAAGAAGCCGAAGCACCTATTAAAGCCGGTATCTCCGGCGGATTTTCCTGGTCAACCGATAAAACAACAGCAATTACCTGTACATCATTGCGATATCCTTTAGGAAAAAGCGGACGCAAAGGCCGGTCTATTAATCTGGCACTTAAAATAGCCTTTTCACTTGGCCGTCCCTCTCTTTTTATAAATCCTCCGGGAATCTTGCCCGCAGCATATAATTTTTCTTCAAATTCTACTGTTAATGGGAAAAAATCAACTCCCTGTCTCGGTTCAGCCGAACCTGTCGCCGTAACCAACACAACAGTATCGCCATATTGCACCAAGGCTGAACCACTGGCCTGCTTAGCCAGCTTTCCAGTGGATATTTTTAACTCTTTGCCCCCAAGCTGCATACTCCACTCGCTCATATTCTTACCTCCTTCGTTCTTTACTTTGTTTTATTTCCATACTTCCTAGTTCTTATCCTGCCACAAAACTGCTTATTTTTATTCTCATGAAAAATAAGAGCGGTTTACACCGCTCTTATTTATGTTATCTTCTTAATCCTAATTTTGCAATAATGCCTCTGTATCTTTCAATATCCTTTTTCTTCAGATAATTCAACAAACCTCTTCTTTGACCAACCATCTTCAAAAGACCTCTGCGGGAATGGAAATCCTTAGCATGAATCTTCAAATGCTCTGTCAAATCATTGATTCTTTGAGTTAAGATAGCAATTTGCACTTCCGGAGAACCAGTATCTGTTTCATGAAGCTTGTAGTTATTAATTACTTCCAATTTTTTATCAGCTGCTAACATTATTTCACCTCCTAAATTTTAATTATTTCAGCACCATCTGCCAAGAAAATCGTTGGAGAAACGATTAACTGAGCACAAGGCTTGGTCAAACAGGCTTCCTGCCCTTTGACCATAGTAATTTTATCACATAATTAACCAATTGTAAATACAAATTAAATAAGGTCGCTGTATTTTTCTAAAAATCTTTGATAGCGCTTTTGACGGAGGAAATAATCCCGGGCAAACTGCTCATCCTTTTTAATCTGAGCAACTAATTCTGTGATTCCTATAAAATGCTGCTCAGGGCGAATCCTGGTCAAAAATCTCACCGTAATAAATTCATTGTAAATATCTGCTGCAAAATCAAGTATATGTGTTTCTATACTTAGGCTTCTGCCGCGGAAGGTCGGCCGATAGCCGACATTGCAGACCCCCTGATAGCATTGGTCATGCAGGACTAACTCCACAGCATAAACACCATTCGCCGGTACAGCCTTCTCCTTGGGAAAATCGAGATTGGCCGTAGGAAAACCTATTTTCCTGCCATTTTTAAAGCCATGCACTACCCTGCCCTGCATGGCATAGGGATAATCCAACAGGAGATTCGCCTCTTCTATCTCCCCGTCATGGATCAGCTGTCTGATTAAAGTACTGCTGACAATAGATTTCTGCAAATGAAAGGGTATAACTACATCAACTGAAACGCCGTATTTTTGACCGAGCTCCTCTAAAAGCTCAACCGTCCCGCAGCGCTCCCTGGCAAACGTAT
>JBJDXG010000332.1:0-8541 GCA_051866555.1 bacterium
CTTGCCCTGTAAGATACTTGGTGCCTTCTGCATTACGAGCATAGTAAACATTATCATTGATGTAATCTATGCCGGAATTATAAATGGAATAACCAAAAAAATTACGTCGGTCTAATTTATAGCCCAGATCCTCCAGCATGGCCAGCTCAGCCTCCATAGGTACAGACCAATTGCGGAATGATTGATGGCTCAAAAAGCTGTTCTGCAGCTCAATATGGCTCAGTTCTGCACGGCCCTGCTCATAGCCGTTGATAGGCAAACCGGGTACAGCAATAGCAGAATCCATAGGAAAGTATAATTGGGCTAAGGTGCCATTAACTGTAAGAACATCATTCACATGTTCACCGGAAAAGTAGCAGCCGCTGTCATAAGTAGGTTTTTCCCCTCCATCAGCTAAATAGCCATCATAGGCATAAGCATAGAACCTGCCTTCCGCCGCACTATAGTCATCCTTCTCATCTCTGTTGATGCCTATAATTTTATCACCCGCCTGGGCTCGGTGACCATAAACATCATAAACATTTTGTGTGTATTTATTTAAATACAGTTCATCACTCTTATATATATCCCCCCCAGCATCCTTTATAAAAATATAATCCCCAACAGTTGAATAGTCATCACCCGAAACAGAAATAATCATACCCAAGGCATGGATCATTTCATGCACGATAACGCTGGTAAGGCTGGAATTATCAGGATTGCGGGAAAGATTCCCAATATCGTCTGTATTCCAGCCTCTCTTCCTTGGATGTATCCAAATAGCAGATTCGCCATAAATTTCTTTTTTATTATCTATTATGCAATCTTCCATAGCATATTTCTCAATCTCACCTGCATCGGCAAGCAAAAAATAATTTCCTAAGGCCGTATTGCTATTATCCATTATATCGCTGTTTGCATAAGCATTATCAATAACGGGAGCCATCAGCTTTAGATTAACAGTAGGTGTAACAGTTGGCTGTCCCAGCAGATCCTTAAGATAACACAGCCCATTAGCCAGAGCCTGCTGTTCAGTACCTTTATTAATGCCGTTGCCTTCAGTAAAAAAATCTCTGTACGATTCATTATCTCCAGTCGTAGCAGCGCTGTAAACCTTAAAAATAACAAAAGGGTTAGTTTCTCTTCCTATGTATATAGATAATTTATCTCCCTCATCTATATAGCTGAAATCATGGGCAGCCTGGGCGGGAAAAGGCACTAACAAGACAGTACAGATAAGCAGCACAGCTAATGTTAATTGACGATATTGCATTTTTACACCTCTTTCCAAAAATCAGTTAATCTGTTTAGCAGATAATTATTTTAATCAAATTATTCACCAAATATATTATAAAATCCTATCCCATTATAAATAACAGCAGGCTCAAACAGATAAATAATAAAACTCCCTCCGGCCTTTCAAAAGACAGGAGGGCGTTTTTCTGCAATTCTATAATTTAAATCTATTAACCTCTGACTGTAATTCTTCAGCTAACTCACCTAAAAGACGGCTGGAGTTTTCCATCTCATGCATAGAGGCAGCCTGTTCCTCTGTTGCCGCCGAAACATTTTGCACCTCTTCCCCGGCAATCTGACTGGAAGAATTAATCTGCTTAACCGCGTCTGTAATCTTCTCATTGCCGCTATAAATCTGTTCTACCAAATTTTTAGAATTAGCCACTTCCAAAGCAATCGTATTTACCAGTTCAGAAATAGTATTAAAGATATTGCCTGTATTCGTAACCGTTTCCGTACCGCGCTTAACCTCTTTCGTACCATTTTCCATCGCCGTAACCGCTTTAGCCGTATCATTCTGAATCTTATTGATCAGCTCTGTAATATGGCTGGCCGATTCCTGAGACTGCTCTGCCAGCTTTCTTACTTCTTCAGCTACTACCGCAAAGCCCTTGCCCTGTTCTCCGGCTCTGGCCGCCTCTATCGCCGCATTCAAGGCCAGCAGATTAGTCTGCTCAGCAATGGCAGATATAGTATCAACGATCTGACCAATCTCTTTGGAGCTTTGGCCTAAATTTTCAATCACCGCAAAGGAAGTATCCACTACCTGTTCTATGTTTTGCATTTGACCAATAGTTGCATCAATAGCCTTGGTCCCCTTCAGAGCATGAGCAGACGCATTGTTCATCGAATTTACTATCACATTGGTCTTATCATTCAATTCATTCAAACGTTCAGTAATACCATCCATCTCTTCAGTTACATTGCCGATAGCCGTTACCTGATTTTCCGATTCCCCGGCCACATTAGTTATAGATACCGCCACCTGATTGGCAGCCTCAGCCGACTGCGATATGCCAAGGGTTAATTTTTCACTGGAATCGGTTAAACAAGCAACCGAATCAGTTATCTTAACGATTAGATTTCTTAAAGATGATCTCATATTGATTAAAGCTGTCGATAAGACACCTATTTCATCCTGACTTTTAACCATTTGTTCTTTATCGGTAAAATCTCCCTCTGACAAAGACTCTACCAACGCCATCATACTGTTGACCGATTTGACAAGACTAAAGATAAAGAACAAAATAATCGAACCAAGAACCAGCATGATTAAAGCAGTATTCAGGACAGAAGTTAAAGCCAGATGCTTCACATCAGAGAACACAGTCTTATAATCATTGGAGGTACACAAATACCAGCCGGTATTGCCGATAGGCATAGAAGTATAAATCCGTTTAACGCCATTATATTTCACCGTATCCATAACCATCCCGGAGGCATTATTTTGCGTTTGCGCAAAAAATTCTTTCAATGAGCCGTTATCAATCTCATTGATATTTTTATCCAGACCAAATTGCGGATGGCTGATAAAGTCTCCCTTTTGACTTAAAATAAATACATAACCATCACTGCCTATTTTCATATTTTTAATCTTGTCCAAAATCTCAGCCAGATTAATATCATTGCAGATTGCCCCTATGACCTGACCATTACGCTTTACCCTGTAGCACAGACTGACGAGCAATTCCTTGCTGGTCGCATCCTCATAGATATCAGTATAATAAACCTCTTCCTGCTGCAAGGCACTACGATACCAGTCACGCACACGAGGGTCAAAGCTGCTCGACATATTTTTATCAGTAGTAACAAATTTACCATCCTGAAAGCCTACCAGCATCTGAAGACAGGTTGGAGCAGCTGCGGCTTTCGATTTAATAACTAAATTCTGCATTTCAGGCAAAGTCTTACCCTCACAGTTCAGAGCCAGCTGCCGAATAACAGTTTCCTGTTCAGCAAACACTCCTTTAATAACTTCATTATAATAATTGAGACTATACTGATTTAACTGTTTAATTTCATGATTTAAGGCTTTTTTAGAAACATTATAGGAATACAGATTAAAAAGTCCCAATAATAAAATAACCGGTAATAGGATAAAGGTCAGCATTTTTACTTTCAAATTCATCATCTTCACTCCTTGCAACAAAAAATAGCTAATTTAAACTGGCCTTTCAAAAATCAGACAGGAAGGAGTTTTTCTGCAACTCTTATTATTCAGGAATCAGTTTATAGACCAGAGCCTGAGAAGAAACTAAAGGCTTGGCATAAGAAAAGAAAATCGTTCCATCCTGACTGGCTCTTATTTCTTCTTCAACCGTACCTTCATAAGGGTTTAAGACCTCCGCCAGTATCTCTCCGGCCCGAACCTTATCACCAGGAAATTTGAAACGGCGGTAGATTCCCGCCTTCTTAGTATTCAACAAAACAAGCTCTTCCTCATTGATAGCAGCAGCTTTTCTGGCAGCAGAAGTACCCTTGACCACACCGCGCACAACTAAAAAATTAAGTATGGCTTTTACAGCCTGCATAGCTGTGGCCTCATCTATCCTGTCAGTCACACTCGTATAAAGTGAAAAAGCCTCTGTACCCCATACCTGCCAGTTATAATTCAGGGTTACCATATCAAAAGGCTTTGGCTGCCGCAGAACAACATAAGGCAGACCGAAATCATAGGCCGATTCAATTCGCTGATAATCAGTCTTCATCACCTTAACATGCGGAATAAATTCACCCGGCATATAAAAGCTGGAAAGCTGAATCCCCAAGCCATAATGCTCCGCCTGCTTAAAAAGCGCTGCCGCTATCCTCTGCGTAGTTTCTCCGCCATCATAGCCGGGAAACATCCGGTTTATATCAGTATTGTCTATCGGCCAAAATCTCTTAGCCACATTCATCGAATAAGGATTGCCCAAAGGAATGACCAAAATCTCCTTATCCGCACAAATTAGTCCGTCAGCCTCCAGCTCCTTCAGCTTCTTCACCAGCTGAGAGCAAATATACATCTGCTGTATCTCATCGCCGCGCAAAGAACCCATAATGCAGACAGCTTTCTGCCCTGAGCCAAAATAATAGCCTCTTATCTTAAAAGCATCCCGATAGCTTGAAGCTATCTCATAAACAGTTTCCTTTCTCATTGCCCTTCACCGCCTAAAACACGAGCTAATAAACTTCCCGGATAAACAACCGGATATTCCCGCAGAGTAAAAATCAATCCGTCACAGGGAGCAATGATCCGCTGCTCTATCTCACCGGTCAACGGATTAAGTATTTTACCGATTACCTCACCCTGCTCAATATTTTCTCCATGCCTTGCCCGAGGAACAAAGATTCCTGATTTTTCAGCATTGAGGAAGCTGACCTTGCCGTCAACAGAAATAATAGGCTCTTTGATTTTCTTAGTAAAGCCGTTCCAGATCTCCATTTCCCGCAGCAGATTAAAAATTCCCTCTACCAGGCTGTTGCAGTAATCATAAGTTATCCTCATGCCAACTCCCATTTCCACTACTAAGGTCGGCACATTTCTGGCATTTAAGCTGTAAGCCAGAGTCGATTCCAAAACAGTAGCCGAGCTGTGCACCCAGATAAAATCAATATTAAGCATCCTGGCATAAGGAATCAGCTGCTGAGCCGATATTTCATTAATTCTTACCTGCGGTATCTCCCTTAAAAAAATATTACTGGAATGAACATCAATGCACATATCAGAACCGACTATATCATCTACGATCTTCTGAGCCACATATTCAATCACATGACCGTCAGGATTGCCGGGAAAAATACGGTTCATATCCAAATCAAAGGTCGGCACTCCGCGGCTGATAGAATCAACCCCCAAAGGATTAAGCGCCGGATATACATCAACTATTCCCTTTAATAAATGTCTGTTTTCTTTAATTCTTTTCACCAGCTGATAGCAGACATACTGCCCCTCCAGCTCATCGCCGTGAATCCCGGTTACAATGCAGGCTCTCGGCACCCTCTTCTTAGCCTCATAATCCAAAGGCAGCATTCTGTTTTTCTTTATCTCCATTTTCTCTCCCGCCGGAAGATCAACAGATACCACGATCTCTTTCATCTAATCACCTCAACATTTACATAGACACTTTGCTGCTGAACAGCATTGCCGCAGAATATTCCCCGGTCTACCAGGCAATCTCCGTAATCACGCCCATCAGCCAGCTTAATATAAGTATTGTCAGCATAGCAGTCATTAGTCGGATCCATTCCTTGCCAACGCCCATCTATATAAACCTCCACCCAGGCATGAGTAAAGCCCTCGCCTAAGATGAGACCGGCGGCATAACGAGCCGGTATCCCCTGATAACGGCAAAGGGCAAGCATAATATGAGCATAATCCTGACACACACCCTCCATCTGCAAAAAGGCCTGAGCTGCTGTGGTATAAATATCAGTTGAACCTGACTTATAAGTAAGCAGCCCATTAACCTCATGCATTATCTGTTCAGCCTTTTTAAGTCTGTCCTCCGGCAGACTTAAATGCTGACACCATTCGGTAAGCTCCCGGTTCATCTTAGTGTAGGGCGAACAACAGGTATATAAAAGCTTATAATCTGTTTCATATTTACAGTCATCGATCCAGACCACTCCGCTGCTGCTGAATAAAAACGAATCATGATGGTCCATACTGCGTCCAAAGCAGACACAATTGCCTAATCCGTCATTCTGCAGCAGAAACCCATCACAGGGTTCTACAAGCAATTTATGATTATATAGTTTTTGCCGTACAGTATTTTTCGGCAGACAACGCAGAGAAAAATACTGTTTTTGTATCGGCTGGCTGAAATTCAGCCGCATCTCATATAAAAATCTTAACTTCTGCACCTCAATCCATCCTTAACATGGCAGTATTCTGTTCAGATAATCTAAGGCTTCCCGATAATTTTTTTCTGCTATCAGCTCCATAGTCTTTTCCTCAGCTTCTTTATCCAGAGCTATTTTAGTTTTTTGCAGCCGGTTCTTTAAGCGGCCGCATTCCTTGGCAATTTCCCTGTCCTGAAAATTGAGCCGCAGATATAGATCCAAGCGCTCTATATAGCGTCCGCATTTCATAATATATCTGGCTTCATCATTTAACACATTATCCTCCACACTGCCCCAAAAGGCATACAGATAATCAAGCACCGGCAGAAGAGCTAAAACCGGGGCAGTTGCCTGATGATTAACCTTCATTACATCCAGAGCCATCTGAATATAAGCCAGAGTTTCGCTCGTTATTTCATCACGCAGGATAACTGCATTATCAAAAGCTCGGTTCATATTAGAGCAGATAGAATCAGGATTTTCTTTTTCAAATAAATAACGGTAAATAAAGTCCTCTTTATACAGATAAATATCAGGAATATTTAAAGCTGCACAAAATTCTTTATAAGCATCAGCATCATAATCGATCATTTTATCATAATATTGGCCAAAGGCCTTGAGAGTTGTAAATACCCTTTCACTGTAACGTCCTAACCAAAACAGACAATTTATTTTTTCTAACGATATAATACCCATGTGTCCTTAAAGCCTCCTCCCTGTGACGAATTAACAACAAAAGAATCAGGTTCACGAGAAAAACGAGTAAGTCCGCTCGGCCAAACATCAATCTCCTGACCGCTCAGAACAAAAGCACGCAAATCAGCTTTTCTCTCGACCTCCCTGCCGTCACACATCACATTAAGATCTATAAAATCAATTACCTCCTGAGCAATAAAGCGCCGCGGCTCAGCTAGAATCAGAGCCTTCAGCTCAGCTAATTTTTCCCTGGTCAAATCAGCACCAAACACCACTCCATAGCCTCCGGCTTCAGATACATCCTTAATTACCAGCCTGTCCAGATTGTCCAAAGCATACTTTCTGTCCTGCTCATCAAACATTAAATAGGTAGGAGCGTTATGCAGTATTGCATCCTCACCCAGATAATATTCAATCATCTTAGGTACAAAATAATAAATTCCTTTATCATCAGCCACCCCATTTCCCGGAGCATTAACGATAGCTACATTGCCTGCCCGGTAAGCCTCCATGAGATGCGGCACGCCAATCAATGATTCCGGCAGAAAGGTCATTGGGTCCAGGTATTCATCAGAAATTCTCCGGTAAACTACTCCTACCTGCTGCTTTCTTCCGGCATAGTCCAGATAAAAGAGCTTGCTGTCTTCCACTACTAATTCATTCGGCATAGCCAAAACAGATTCTGTCTGCTCAGCCAGATAAGAATGCTCAAAGAAAGCTGCATTGTATCTTCCCGGGGTAAGTATAACTCTGATACCGCCTGCATTAACATAATCCATCGTCTTGCGCAGCAAAACGCTGTAATTGCGGTTATCCACCACCGGAATATTATGAAAGGTTTCCGGACTGGCTTTCCGGCATAAATCTCTGGCAATTAAAGGATAAGACGCTCCAGAGGGTATGCGCAGATTATCTTCTAATATATACCACGATTTGTTTTTCGCCTGCACCAGGTCAATGCCCGATATATGAGAATAAATCCCTCCCGGAGGAGTTATTCCTTCACAGCAGAGCAAATAGCCGCTGGAAGAAAAAATAAATTCCTTAGGAATAACCTTATCCTGCAAGATTTTTTTCTCCCCATAAATATCCTTTAAAAACAAATTCAGAGCCTGCACTCTTTGCTGCAGTCCGCGTTCAAGGAAAGCAAATTCAGCCGCTGAAATCGTACGCGGCAAAGCATCAAAGGGAAAAAGCTGTTCTTTAAATTCATTATTTTTATAAATGCCGAATTTAACTCCATAACGTGCCAGTAATTGATTAATCTTATCAGTATGTTTTATTAATGCATTCATATTGGCCCACCTCCGCTTCTCTTCTAAAACAAGTCTAAAAACACAAAAAAGGAGCTCATCATGAGCTCCTTTGCACATTTTATGTTCATATTATAGAACAAAGCTTTTACTATGTCAACGGGTTAAACTATAAGAATAAAGCAAAATTTTTAAGCTTCAGTTCCCTGAGCTTGGCAATCATATAGTATAAAACTGACGGAAGACAAAGGCCAATTAAAATTCGAATTCTAAACCACTTTCAAATCTTTGATAATCTTTGCTTTCATCTCCGGCAAGACCATCGCAGCTAACATTCCAGTAAGCAGCATAAAGATTAACATTTTTCATTAAATCATAGTTTACTCCGACTTTCCACATATCTGCTTTTTCACTTCCGACAAATACATCATTATCAATGCCATCAGACCAAGTAGAAATACCAGGTACTACAGATGCTCCGCCAATACGACCA
>JBJDXG010000333.1:0-8486 GCA_051866555.1 bacterium
AAAAGAAGAACTCATTGGAAAATTGAAGGTCCGACAGTTGTTGAATGTCCTCAATGTCATCAGCCTAAGCTACCGCATCACGTATGTAAGGAATGTGGTTACTACAATGGGAAAGCTGTTTTGGCTCAAGCATAAGAGCAATTGGAACATAAAGTCCTTAAAAGCAACTAAGCTTTTGAGGACTTTTGCTTTTTGCGGCTCTATTTTCCCTGACCAGATATTTATTAAATAAGTGAGAAAGAAGAAATAAATTCCTTAAATCAGCTTTAAAAGACCAGCCTATGGTCTTTTTTTCTGCTGTTTTAATTTGCAGACAATCACTATATGTTGTATAATTTAATCACTGATTAACAATATTTAGTGGAGGATAAGAGAAATGCGCTGTCCGTATTGTATGCAGCCTAACAGCCGGGTGCTGGATTCACGTCTGATTGAAGAAGGGCGCTCGGTAAGACGCAGACGGGAATGCATAGCCTGTGCCAAAAGGTTTACTACCTATGAAAGAATAGAACAGGTTCCGCTGCTGGTCATTAAAAAGAACGGCTTGAAAGAGAATTTTGATAATCTGAAATTATTTAACGGCTTGACCAGAGCATGTAAAAAAACCAAGCTGACTCGCGATGATATTGAAGGGATTGTCAGTGAAGTGGAATGTAAGCTGAAGGATAAAAGAGAGATTTCCTCCCGGGAGATAGGCGAGATAGTCTTAGCCAAGTTGAAAAGTCTTGATCAAGTGGCTTATATGCGGTTTGCTTCTGTTTATCGTGAGTTTACTGATATAGAGATGTTTAGTGAAGAACTGGAGAAAATAAAAAGAGAAGGGAAAGAGTTATAGATGTTTGAGGCTATTAGAAAAAGAGACGGAAGAATTGTTGAGTTTTGCCGGGAAAAAGTAGTAGATGCTATTTTCAGAGCTGCGCAGTCTGTCGGTGGGGTAGACCGGAAAAAAGCAGAAGAATTGACCGATAAGGTTTTAGATTATATGGGCAATGAATTTCGCAATCATGTGCCTGATGTTGAGGAAATTCAGGATATTGTAGAAAAGATTCTTATAGAGAATGGTCATGCTAAAACGGCTAAGGCTTATATTCTTTACCGTGATAAAAGAACCAGGATGCGTGATGCTAAAAACGAGCTGATGGATGTAGTGGAAGATATCCTGAAGGAGACCAGCAGGGAGAATGCTAATATCGGTCACAGCCCCAGCTCCAAAATGTTTCAGATTGCTTCTGCAACCAGCAAAAAATATTATCTGAATCGTTTTATACCGGAAAAGATGGCGGCTGGTCATATTAAAGGGGATTATCATATCCATGATCTTGATTATTACAATAAGACCTTAAACTGTCTGCATATACCGCTGAAAAAGATGCTGGAAAGCGGCTTTAATACCGGTCATGGCTACATAAGACCGCCGAAAAGACCCAGTTCGGCTACTGCTTTGGCGGCGATTTTGCTGCAAAGCTCTCAGAATGATATGTTTGGCGGTCAGTCCTTTGCCAGCTTTGATTTTGATATGAGTGAATTTATGCAGTCGTTTTCTGAGGAAGAGGTTTATCAGGCAATGGAAGCCTTAGTTTATAACTTAAACAGTATGCATTCCAGAGCCGGAAATCAGGTGCCTTTCTCCAGCATTAATCTGGGGCTTGATACCTCAGAAGCCGGCAGAATGGTTACCCGCTGTTTTCTGTTAGCTTATGAGAAGGGACTTGGCTATGGCGAAAATCCTATTTTCCCTAATGTTATCTTTAAGATTAAAAAAGGCGTTAATTTTAATGAAGGCGACCCTAATTATGATTTGTTCCAGCTTACCCTGCGGGTAGCTTCTAAAAGAATGAATCCTACTTTTCTTTTTATGGATGCTCCTTTCAATGCTAAATTCGGCAATGAGGTGTCTACAATGGGCTGCCGGACCAGAGTTATAGATAATCGGCATGGAGAAGCTGTGATTACCGGACGGGGAAATCTGGCCTTTACCACGATTAATCTGCCGCGTTTGGCTATTAAAGCCAAGGGCAATATGGAAGCCTTTTATAGGAGCATAGATGAGGTTATGGATTTGGTAGCAGAACAGCTGTATCATCGGTTTAAAACGCAGGCTAAGCTGCGGGTAAAGGATCTGCCTTTTGTTATGGGGCAAAATCTTTATCTTGGCTCAGAAAACCTTAAGGAATGTGACAACATTGAACCGGCGATTAAAAACGGTTCTCTGTCTATCGGCTTTATTGGTCTGGCTGAAACCCTGACTGCTCTTATCGGCAAGCACCATGGGGAAAGCGATGAGGCGCAGAATCTCGGCTTGGAGATCATCCGCTATATGTCTAAGAGAGCTAACGGCTATGGTGATAAATATGATTTGAATTACAGCTTTTTTGCCACTCCGGCTGAGGGCTTATCGGGACGGTTTATCGCTATGGATGCTAAGGAGTTTGGTATTATTCCGGGAGTTACTGATGGGGAGTATTATACCAACAGCTTCCATGTGCCGGTTTCCTGTGAGATTTCCTTTGAAAAGAAGCTGGAAATAGAAGGCCCTTACCATGCTTACTGCAATGGAGGACATATCAGCTACGTTGAATTATCTGCTCCTCCGCTGCATAATGTTGAAGCCATGGAAACTATCGTACGCAAGATGGCTGACTGCAATATAGGCTATGCGGGAATTAATTTCCCGATTGATGAATGTCGGGTCTGCGGCTACAGTGGAATAATAGATGATGCCTGTCCTGAGTGCTCCTCTACCTCAATTCGCCGTATCCGCAGGATTACCGGTTACCTGAGCTCACTGGACAATTTCAATAATGCCAAAAAGGCTGAGGTCAGAGACCGCAGAAAGCATTTATAAGAATAATTTCCGAGCATTTTAAATGTTAAGCTTATAACGTTTAAAATGCTCTTTTTTGTGGCAAATCTTCTCCCAATAGGCAGGAATTTTTTGATTAAAAGTAGAATATTGTGAAAAGGATAAATATTTAAAAAAAAGGAGGCGAAGCAAATGGAAGCACAAGATGTAATGACAACAGGAGTAATTTCTATTAAAGCAGATAATACAGTGGCAGAGGTTATAAAAATATTGGCTGAAAATAAGATCAGTGGTGTTCCGGTAGTTAATGATGCTGAGCAGGTGATTGGCATAATCAGTGAAGGTGATCTGGTTTTGCGGGATAGTGATCTGCGACCTATGCATTATTTCAGTTTCCTGAATGACGTTCTTGAAAAAGAGAGCAATATAGATTTTGAACAGGCTAAGATGCTGCTGAGAAGCAAGGTATCTTCCTTAATGGTTAAGGATGTTATTACAGCTAAGGCGAAGGATTCGATTGAGAAGGTAGCCAATCTGATGGCTAATAAAAAGGTTAATCGGATACCGATTGTTGATGATGACAATAAGTTGGTTGGTATCATTGCCAGATCGGATTTGATAAAGACTTACTTAAAGGCTTGTTGTAATTGTAAGTAATAAAAAAATATAAAGTTTTTCTATCCAGCAGTAACCCTGCTGGATATTTTAAACTCTTTAGACTTGGGGAATGTTAATAATTTATGTAGGAGCAGGTGCGTAAAAATGAAAAGAAGCATTATACCTGTTTTTGTACCTCATCAGGGCTGTCCCAATGATTGTGTTTTTTGCAATCAAAAAACGATTACCGGGCAAAATTTTTTAGTAAATGGCAGCATGGTTGAAAATAAGATAAATGAATATTTAAAAACTATTCCGGCCGATAACTTTAAAGAGGTTGCTTATTTTGGCGGCAGCTTTACCGGAATAGACGCTGCTTTGCAGAAGGAGCTCCTGAATCCGGCTAAGGCATTTAAGAAAAATAAGCTTATCCAGGGCATCAGATTATCGACCAGACCGGATTATATCAGTCAGCCAATTTTGGATTTATTGGCTGATTATCTAGTCGATACGATAGAGTTAGGGGTTCAGTCTCTGGATGATTCAGTCTTGAGCCGGAGCAAAAGGGGGCATAAAGTGTCTGATGTAATTAAAGCTGTCGATTTAATAAAGAAAAATTCTTTTCAGTTAGGCTTGCAGCTAATGCTGGGTCTGCCTGGAGAGGATGCTGCTTCCTTTCTTGCTTCTGTTGAAAAGACGATAAAGCTGAAGCCTGATTTTGTGAGAATTTATCCGACGATTATTTTGCGGGGCACGGAACTCGCTGATATGTATTTAAATAATACCTATCAGCCCCTGTCTTTAGCTGAGGCTGTTGACTTGGCTCTGCTGGCCTGGAAGCGTTTTCAGGAAGAGGGTATTCCCATAATCCGCTTAGGCTTGCAGGCAACCGAGGACTTAAATTCTCAGAATATTTTATCCGGTCCTTATCATCCGGCCTTTCGGGAATTAGTAGAGAATGCTTTTTTCAGAGAGAAAATTTCTTCATATTTAGCTGATAATCCGGATATTAAAAATTTATTGCTGGAAGTAAACCCTGTCAGTGTTTCCAAGGCTGTCGGGCAAAGGAAGAGCAATCTTATTTACTGGCAAAAAAGCTATCAAATGGATAAGATTAAAGTAGCTGCCAATAAAGATATAGGAATATGGAATGTAAAAGCAACCCCTTTTTAAAACTAAATAGCATAAAAAATAAAATAATACATAGAAGGAATTTTAAGGAAAACAGCGAATATAATAAAGGCGAAAGAGTTTTAAGAGGAGGTTGTTAAAAATGGAAATATTAAAGGTATCAGCTAATTCTAATCCAAAATCTGTAGCAGGGGCACTGGCGGCTGTGTTAAGAGAAAAGGGAACAGCGGAGCTTCAGTCAGTTGGTGCTGGTGCGGTAAATCAGGCTATAAAGTCAATTGCCATTACCAGAGGATTTGTTGCCCCTAATGGCATTGATTTAATAGCGGTTCCGGCTTTTTCTGAGATAGTGATTGAAGGAGAAGAGAGAACCGCCTTAAAATTCATCGTTCAGCCGCGTTAGAGGAGGCCTGTTTTTGGTGTGCAGCAATCAAGATATTGATTTGAGTTTATTACATCGCATTAGAAGCGGGGATAAACGGGCATTTGATGAATTAGTCATTAAGTATAATCCGATGATCAGACGGATACTCAGAAAATTTTATTTCGGTTATGAGGAAATCGAAGATTTGATCCAGGAAGGGATGATTGGTTTAATAGGTGCAGTCAGGGAATATGATGAGACCAGGTTTCAGGTCAAGTTCAGTTCCTTTGCTTATATGTGCATTTTACGCAAGCTGTGCAATGTCATTAAAGGAATGAATAATAAAAAGAATCTGCACTGGCAGTTTTTATCCTTGAAATCCCTAAGGGATTTCTTAATTGATTATCAATCTGACCCTATGGATAGATTGGAGAATATTGCGATGGATGACCAGCTGTTTTTTGTTTTGAAGAAACATCTTTCTGTTCTGGAGTTTAGGGTTATCTTGTTTATGCTCAATGGGTATAGCTTGAATGAAATTGCGATTAAAATGGGTATTCAGGTGAAGTCAGTGGATAATGCCAGAACGAGAGCTAAATTAAAGATTAAGAATATGGTGTTAAAGTACGGCTCTTTATTTAATCCGCAACTGCTTCGCTTAGCTAAATAAAGCTGAAAAAGTGCTGCCGCATTAATTTTAATTAGTGCGGCAGCACTTTTTGTGTGCTTTACCTCCGGGGGAAGGTATGTTAATATTATCCCGCTTTTTAAAAATTTTATACCTTGAGCTTTTAAATTTAGTAAATTAAATTGAAAGAAGAAAAACAAAATGCTATACTAAACAAGTAATTTTTATACAAAAATAAAGTTAGGAGAAAGAATTATGAACACACTACAACTAAGAAATTCATTTTTGCTTCTGATGACGGCTGTTATTTGGGGTATAGCTTTTGTCGCTCAAAGCGTCGGTATGGACTATGTTGGGCCGTTCACTTTTAATTGCGTACGGTTTTTTATTGGCGGAGCAGTGCTGATTCCCTGCATATTTTTGCTAAATAAGCTGAATTCTGCCCATGATGCAAAGGATAAGCAGACGGAATTTAAAACTAAGGATCTGTGCCTGGCCGGTCTTTCCTGCGGTCTGGTTCTTTGTCTTGCCAGCTGCTTTCAGCAGTTTGGAATTATATATACAACGGTGGGAAAAGCCGGTTTTATAACTTCATTTTACATTATTATAGTGCCGCTTTTGGGCTTGTTCTTCAAAAAGCGCTGCGGCTATCTGCTTTGGTCTGGGGTAGTGCTGGCTTTGATTGGCTTGTATTTTCTTTGCATTAAGGAAAGCCTGAGCATTGGCCTTGGTGATATGCTGGTTTTTATCTGTGCTTTTTTATTTTCCTTACATATCTTATTAATAGACTATTTTATAAAAAAAGCCGATGGTGTTAAGATGTCCTGTCTGCAATTTTTTGTCTGTGCTGTTATAAGCGGCATTGCGATGTTTATCTTTGAAGAGCCTGATATCGGTCAGATCATAAATGCCTGGCAGCCTATATTATATGCCGGAGTAATGTCCTGCGGCGTAGCCTATACTTTACAGATAATAGGGCAAAAGGGAATGAATCCTACCGTAGCTTCGCTTATCCTGAGCCTGGAGTCAGTAATTGCAGTTCTGGCAGGCTTTTTGCTTTTAAATCAGCAGTTAAGCCTGAGAGAAATAATCGGCTGCGTTTTTATGTTTGTGGCTATTATTTTGGCGCAGATACCGGAAAAGAATGAAAGGCTCTAAATAATTTAATACCAATATTAAATTACTGTTACAAGAATATTGATTTTAGGCTAAAAATCATGATATAATAATATCTGTAATGAGAATGGCTTACTTATCTTTAAGCTTATCCTGTGGAAGGGGGTGAAGAAAATAATTAAATTAGACAATATCAACAAATATTTTGGTGATTTGCATGTGCTGAAGGATGTCAATCTTGAAATTGCTTCAGGAGAAAAGTTAGTTATTATTGGACCGAGCGGCTCCGGCAAAAGTACCCTGATACGCTGCATGAATTTTTTGGAAGAGCCTACCTCGGGTAAGGTCATAGTTGACGGAGAGGAATTAAATAAGAAAAATAAAGTTAGGATGGCCAGAGAAGTAACCTCCATGGTTTTTCAGCATTTTAATCTTTATCCTCATATGACCGTTTTGGATAACCTGACTATAGCTCCTATAAAGCTGAAAAAAGTACCGAAGGCAGAAGCTGAAGCCAGAGGACTGCAAATGCTGGCCAGAGTTGGGCTGGAGGATAAAGCAGGCAATTATCCGGATCAGCTTTCAGGCGGACAGAAGCAGAGAGTAGCGATTGCCAGAGCCTTGACCATGCAGCAGAAGGTTATTCTGTTTGATGAACCGACTTCAGCTTTAGACCCGGAAATGGTTCAAGAAGTTTTAGATGTTATGATTCAACTTTCACAGGAAAATATTACAATGGTAGTAGTAACTCATGAAATGGGATTTGCCCGTCAGGTTGCCGACCGAGTTATATTTATGGATGGAGGGCAAATCATAGAAGAAGGGGAGCCTGAACACTTCTTTAGCAATCCTACTCAGGAGAGAACCAAACTTTTTTTAAGTAAAATTTTACGTTAAGCAATTTTAAAAAAGGAAAGGGAGGACATGATTATGAGTTTATTAAAAACAGGTAAATTAGTAAGTATTTTAGCAGTTCTTATGTTGATTTTTGCATTGGCAGGCTGTGGTTCTAATGAGGCTGAAAAGGCAGACACAGCTAAGGCTGACAATGTACAAAAAATAGTTGATAAAGGTGTTTTAAAAGTAGGGGTAAAAAATGATGTTCCTAATTTCGGTTATAAAAATCCGCAAACTGGAGAATTGGAAGGCTTTGAAATTGATTTGGCCAGAGCTATTGCCAAAGATATTTTAGGAGATGAAAACAAGGTTGAGTTTACTCCGGTAACAGCGCAAACAAGAGGTCCGCTGCTTGATACAGGAGAATTGGATATGGTAATTGCTACCTTTACTATTACTGAAGAAAGAAAGAAAAGCTATAATTTCTCTGACCCATATTATACTGACGGTGTTGCTATCATGGTTAAAAAAGATGCCGGCTATAATTCCTTAAAGGATCTTGACGGAAAAACTGTTGGGGTAGCGCAAAGTGCGACCAGTAAGGATGCTATTCAGGCAGCTGCTGATGAAATGGGTATTAAGGTTAAATTCTCTGAATATGCTACTTATCCGGAAATTAAAGCAGCTTTGATTTCTAAAAGAGTAGATGCTTTCTCTGTTGACGCAGCTATTCTTTCCGGTTACTTAGATAATGGAGTAGTAATTTTGGATGATCGTTATAATCCTCAAGATTATGGTGTATGTACTAAATTGAGTAATAAGGATTTGGCTGAAAAAGTAAACACAATTATTGGTAATTTGGATAAAGACGGTCAATTAAATAAGATGAAGGAAAAATGGGGTCTTAAATAATGTCTGGTGCTTTTGCACTGTTTAAATGGCAGTCCTTATTTGCCAATTTAGATATTTTTGCTCAGGGATTTATTACCACGATTCTTGTTTCCTTACTC
>JBJDXG010000334.1:0-1953 GCA_051866555.1 bacterium
CGGATATAGCCATAATAGTAATGTAAGCCGGCATAATATTTCTTAAACAATGATGCCGGATTATCTCACTTTTATTTAAACCCTTTACCTTGCACAGCAAAACATAATCTTCCCTGACTTCATCTAAAAGCTTGTTCCTGATCATATAAGCATAATACCAGGTATGGCTTAAGGTAAGAATAATCAAAGGCAAAATTAAATGACTTATCCGGCTGACTATATTATTCGCCTGTCCTAAAGCATAAGCTCCACTGGTAGGCAGCCATTCCAGATTAACGCTGAAAACCAAAATCAGCACCAGGGCTATCCAGAAAGAAGGTATGCAGGTCGTAATAACTCCCAATTTACAGATTATCCGGTCCAGCCAATGGTCCTCATATAATGTGCAGAATATGCCTAAAAGAAGAGCGAACACAAAGGTAAGTATATAAGCTAACCCCCCTAAAATTATAGTGTTCATATATACCTCACCAATTACCTTGGTTACCGGCTGTTTATATTTATAGGAAATACCATAATCATTCTGCACCGCTTTTTTCAGCCAGGCAGTATATTGTTGATATAAGGGAGCATTTAGCCCCAGCTTTTCTCTGGCTTTATTCTGTTCCTCCATGCTCATCCGCTCCACGCTCTCCCCATAATAGGAGAGCAAAGGATCCCCCGGCGCTAAGCGGGACATGAAAAAGACTAATAAAGAAAGAAGAAACATAGCTAAAACAAGCTGACCTATTTTTTTACTAACAATGATTAAATTACTCACTTTTTTATCCTTTCTTTTTTAATTTAATAAATAAAAAAAACCATAAAGATTTTCCTCGTCTTGAGAAAAGAAAACCTTCATGGTTTTAATTACACTAATTTTTAATTTTTAATTTAATGCAAAAAAGCACTTATCCTTCATGAACAAGCATTAATACGATAATAGTGTAGCATAAAATATCAGTTATGTCAAATCAGATAAAATGGAATTTTATCACAGTGACATCAGCATTATTGCTGATAGGCTTGCCATGTAAAGTGTAAAGTGCCAGCTTCATTTTTTCTTGAGTATTGACATCCTCACTCTCCCCGGCTAAATCCTCTTCGGTCAAATCCTTGATTTTTTTCAGGTAGCAGTTCTCAATCACCGCTTCTCCTATTTTATCCTGCCGGAAATCCTGTTTTATAACAGTAATGATAACCTGCTGTCCGGCATTATATTTGCCGGTTTTATCGCCTAACCGCACTGTTGTTGATTTAGTTTTTTTAATAATCTCTGCTTCATATGATTGATGAAAATTTAAAATTTCCATGTTCTTTCAGCCTCCTTTGCAATGACCATTAGTATTATAACATAAAACCGAAAAAAAAGCCTGCGCTTATTCCGCAGGCTGAAAATTATCTAGGCTCAACAATCAGTTTAATTGCTGTCCGCTCTTCTCCGTCAATCTGAATATCTGTAAAAGCAGGAATACAAATAAGGTCTATACCACTGGGTGCTACAAATCCACGGGCAATAGCCACAGCCTTCACCGCCTGATTAAGTGCCCCTGCACCTATAGCTTGAATTTCAGCACCTCCTTTTTCTCTTAAAACACCTGCTAAAGCACCTGCTACAGAATTAGGACTAGATTTTGCTGATACTTTCAATACTTCCATTGTTTTTACCTCCTTACTTTCCTATACTCGCAGTCTATTACTATATATTCCTCTTTCAGCAAATAAATTCCTCTTTTTTGGTAAAAAGAAACTTTTATCTTTTATGAAGAGGGCAAAGCACGCCTGATTCTCTGCACCGAAGTAGCCTTTCCCGAGTTTTCATCCAGAGTAATCACCAGACCGCACAGCATTTCCTGCCCCTTGGCTATTTCAAATTTCACCGGCAGATTAGTTAAAAACTTTTGTATCACCAGTTCCTTTTTCACACCTAATACAGAATTGTAAGAGCCGGTCATACCCAAATCAGTGATATAA
>JBJDXG010000335.1:0-1951 GCA_051866555.1 bacterium
TAACACACTCCTTCTTTAGCTTATTTATTTTCTCTCATTATCTTGTATTTTTCTTATTTTGTCAAGAGATTAGACTTGAAATATTTTGCTGGAAATTGACATAGGAAGTATTTTCTGTTAGAGTGAAAGTAATAAATAAAAGGAGGTGTGTACGATAGAAAAAAAGATTTTAAGAATTGCTTTTTCTTTAGCAGGATGCGGTTTGGGCTATCATGCTACTTCCTGGATTCTCAGGATGTTTGATATGCTGCCGCGCAATACGTTTGCGGTTAATATTTTGGTATATTTTTTATTAGGTATTTTGTTGGGTGGGGTTTTATGTTTCTTTTTAGCTCCTTATCTGTTTTTGGCAATTATGCAGGTTATTGCTTGGGCGGAAAGGCGCTTGCAGAGGATTCCTACTCAGGACGTTCTTTGGGGCTCATTAGGACTTATAATTGGTTTAATTATTGCTAATTTACTGGCTCTGCCGTTTTATCGCCTGCCTTGGATCGGTCAGTTTCTGCCTATTTTAAGCAGTGCCGTATTCGGTTATCTTGGAGTCAGCATTGCGGTGAAGAAAAGGGAAGAGATATTTAGCTGGGGAGCTGTATTAACAGCCTTCAGGCAGAAGATGACTCATTCTAAGAAGCATTCTGCCTCAGCTAATGTCAATGAAAACAAAGTCCTTTGTGCCTGCAAGATTTTGGATACGAGTGTTATCATAGACGGCAGGATTGCTGATATTGTAGAAACCGGATTTTTAGAAGGCGTTTTAGTTGTACCGACCTTTGTTTTGGAGGAATTGCAGCATATTGCTGATTCTTCTGATTCTTTAAAACGCAATCGCGGCCGCCGCGGGCTGGATATTCTGAATAAAATGCAAAAACAGCCGGATATTGATATTTTAATTGATGAGCATGATTTAGATGATGATCTGGAGGTTGACAGCAAATTAGTAAAGCTGGCGCAGATGCTGGATGGAAAAGTTCTGACTAACGATTATAATTTAAATAAAGTGGCTGAATTGCAGGGAGTAGAGGTTTTAAACATCAATGAGCTGTCTAATGCTGTGAAATCAATAATGCTGCCTGGTGAGGAAATGAGGATTACCATTGTTAAGGAGGGCAAGGAGCATGGGCAGGGAGTTGCTTATCTTGAGGACGGAACTATGATCGTTGTTGACGGCGGCAGACGCTTTATCGGGCAGATGGTAACGATTACGGTAACCAGCGTTCTGCAGACAGCGGCGGGCAGGATGATTTTTGCTCGGACTAAATCTCTGGAAAGAATAGTTTAAGGTGGAATGAAAATGGACGTAGCTGCAATAGTTCTTGCTGCCGGACAGGGCAAAAGAATGAAGAGCGGTACTAATAAACAATATTTGCTGCTGGAAGGAAAACCGGTTTTGGCACATACATTACAGGCCTTTGAAGACTCGGACCTGATTTCTGAGGTCATAGTGGTCGCTCGAGCTGATGAATTGGCTTTCTGTGCTCAGGAGGTTGTAGCCAAATATGCTTTTAAAAAAGTGAGCAAAATAGTTAAGGGGGGCAAGGAGCGGCAAGACTCTGTTTATCAGGGACTTGTCGCTGTCTCTGTTAAGTGCGGGATGGTTTTGGTTCATGATGGGGCCCGGCCTTTGGTGACTCCGGACTTGATCAATGCGGCAGTGGCCAAGGCCAGAACCGGTGTGTCTGCTGTCTCGGCCGTTCCGATGAAGGATACGGTTAAGGAAGCGGCTCCTGACCAAACGGTGATTAAAACTTTGCCGCGTGCTGCTTTATGGGCGGTGCAGACACCGCAGGTTTTTTCTTATGCTAAGCTGGCTGAGGCTCATGAGGAGGCTCGGCTGGATAATTATTTAGGGACTGATGATGCTTCCCTGCTGGAGCATATCGGTGAAAAAGTGGCTCTCGTTTTAGGCTCGTATGAGAATATAAAGATAACTACTCCGATTGACCTTGTTTTG
>JBJDXG010000336.1:0-1945 GCA_051866555.1 bacterium
CTCAAATTAATAGAGTTAGAAGAAGGGTTAAAAAGTTTGGAAAAACAGGTGGCTGAACTAAAAAAACAAGTATTTGTTCAGCCGGCAATCAGAACAAACAATATAGCTGAAGGATTGAAGAAAAATTGTAAAACTCAGGTTTTTAACGTAGATGATGTGGCTGAAAAAGTTATTCGTGTTTTAGCCAGTGAGTCAACCCCATTAGGATTATTAGATGAAATTTTCAAACGGGTTAATTTTAAAGCAGTTCAAAGTGCAAAAGTTAAATCAGAATTTTAATCCTAATGATTCTTTAATAATACTTGAGGCTATATCAGAAATAACTGATATAGTAACAGACCCAAATGGTTTGATTTTTTTCTTTGTTTTATCCCATACATCAGGAGTTCTTACATTATCAAGGTATTTTCTTCCGTATGGAGTTATGTCGATAATGTATGCAATATAATCTTGCCCGATGGCTTCAATTAAACCAGCATCATTTAAATATTTTAAATGATAGTAAAAAATTTTATAAGGAATAGCGGCATGATACTCTTGCTGAATATACCTAGGGTCAAAATTACTGGTTCCATCAGATATTTCTTCAATGGATAATAAAATGTTGCGGATTAAATCATAATCTAGTTTCATATGTAGTTTCCCTCCCTTGTCACTAAATAGTATAAAGAACTTTTGTTCTTACTATATATAGTAATGTTTTTAAAGGAGAAAGTCAACAATGAATGAAATTTTTAGAAAAATCTTACTTGATGAAATGAAGAAACAGAATTTATCAGATTATGATTTAAGCAAGAAAAGTGGTTTAACAGCAAGAGCTATTTGTCATTATCGCAATGGCAAAAGAAATCCAACACTGGAAAGCGCAGATAAATTGCTGAAGGTGTTAGGCATTAATTTAACGATAGGAAGTGAAGAAAAATGACAGATTTGCAGGTGATTAATCACAAGGGGCAATTAGTAGTTGACAGCCGCGAAGTTGCTGAAATAGTTGATAAAGAACACAAGAACTTATTAAGAGATATTAAAAATTATTGTGATATTTTAACCAGCTCAAATTTGAGCCCGTTAAATTTCTTCCTCGAATCAACCTATAAAGACCAAAAAGGTGAAATTAGACCTTGCTATCTTTTAACCAAAAAAGGCTGCGATATGGTGGCTAATAAAATGACCGGAGAAAAGGGTGTTATTTTTACAGCGGCTTACATTGATAAGTTTTATGAAATGGAGGACAAACTGAAAGCTCCTGCACTTGATGAAGATTTTGAACGCCGGAAAATTATTGGTGAGTTAATCAGAGATTCAGACAACGAATCAAGACCATATATAATTCAGCTTTTCAAGGATTATCTGCCGGAGCCAAAGCCACTGAAGCCTAATAAGGTCCTTGATAGGAGAAATAAATCCAAGGTACTGGTTATCAGTGAAAATAAGTTTGCTGATTTCTTAGAAAAGCATTCCCTGGCTATGCGGCAGGTAAACAGAGGTACAAAAATATCCCGCAGGATACTTCGGGGGCTATATCATCAGGAACGCCCCAGAATAAGAATCAGCACAGTAGAGAGATTGTGCAATTTCCTGAATTGCAGCCCTGATGAGCTGTTTATCTGTGAGTAAGGAGGTGAAGAAAAATGACGACAATGTATGCTAACCAGTATGCACAACATAAAGGCTATCCGCTTACAACGATTAAAAAATTCTGCAAAGCCGGAATTATTCCCTGTGAGAGAATTGGACGTAAGTATCTGATTGATGTTGAACTGGCTGATCAGGTACTTTTGGAGAGACTTCAGATTCCTAAAATTGATATGAAGCCGGAAGTAAAAAAACCTATAGCAGAACATGACAAGAATTTTGATTTCTTGGCTGGGCTAAATAATTTACTTAATAAAAAGGAGCTTCCTGTATAATTAAAAATGTAGAGGATCCCAAGAAAGAAGGTTGA
>JBJDXG010000337.1:0-8409 GCA_051866555.1 bacterium
ACTAATGATGAAGATTAATTAAAAATTTGAAATAAGTTTTTAATTATGTTAAGATAAGAAAGTACCAAAGATTTAAACATATGAGGAGGAATTTTTTATGAAAGAATTTAACGGTAAAAATATTAAATTAGTATCATCTCCTATTTTTGCAGAAACAGCTAAAGAAAGTGCTTGCGGCAAATGCAGTGTGTCATGTCAGACTGCCTGCAAAACTTCCTGCACAGTAAGTGCTCATCAATGTGAAAAAGACTAAAATGCAAATAAATTGGCAGAGAAATATACATAAATTCCAGATGGCTGGGGAAAAGTTTCTAGTAGATGGTGTCAGCGGGGCAGTTTTTCAGATTAATCAGCTCATCTGGGATTATTTTGTATTGTTGGAAACGGAAAAAGAAAATACTGCTTGGGAAAAGCTGGCTTTGGCTTACAGTCCTGAGGAAGCTTGTGCAGCTAAAGAGGAATTGACTTATTTGACTGAGCAGGGCTGGCTTTTTGCCGATGATGCCGAGACTGAGAAAAGAGCTGCTGCTCTTTCTCCCGGTACGCTGAAGTCCCTGTGTCTGCATATAGCGCATGACTGTAATTTAAGATGCAGATACTGCTTTGCTTCTACCGGTGATTACAAGGGCAAAAGAGCTGTTATGTCACAAGAGGTAGCTTTAAAAGCCATAGACTTTCTTTTAGCTCAGTCACCGGAAGTAAAAAATTATATATTGGACTTTTTCGGCGGCGAGCCTTTGCTGAATTTTGCGGTGGTCAGGGAAGCTGTGCTTTATGCTGAAAGGAAAGCTAGGGAGTTAGGGAAGAGCTTTAAGTTTTCCTTAACGACTAATGCCACTTTATTAAATGAAGAAAAAACAGCATTTTTAAATGAACACAATATTGAGGTTATTTTAAGCCTGGATGGCGACAGCAGTACGCATGATGCTATGCGCCCTTTCCCTGACGGCAGCGGCAGTCAGGCGGTGGTTTTAAAGAAAGCCAGGGAGTTTATTGCCAGCCGGGGGGAGAATAATTATTATATCCGGGGAACATTTACCGGACTTAATCCTTATTTTATGCAGAACATAACTTATCTTATTGCTGAAGGTTTTAAAAATATCTCGTTGGAGCCGGTAGTAGCTCTTCCTGCGGAAGAGTATGCTCTCAGCGAAGCTGATTTGCCTGTTATTTTTCAGGAATATGAAAAATTAGCTGAGTTTTATTTAAGTCAATACAAGGAAAATAAGGCTTTTCATTTTTTTCATTATGATTTAAAGCTGCGCAATGGTCCCTGTCTTGCCAGAAGGATAATGGGCTGCGGGGCAGGAACGGAATATTTATCTATTGGACCGGAAGGAGAAATCTACCCCTGCCATCAATTTATGGGGCGGGAAAAATATGCGATGGGGAATATTTTGCAAGGAGATTTTTCCAGGAACATAGGTGAAACGCTGCGGAAAAATCATATTTATCGGAAAAAATGCCGTGACTGCTGGGCGCGCTTTTACTGCAGCGGCGGCTGTCAGGCGAATGCTGATTTGATTAATCAGGATATTGCTGTTCCTTATGAATTAGGTTGCGAGATAGAGAAAAAGCGGCTGGAATGTCTCTTTTATCTTCAGGATAAATTGCAAAGAAGCAATGAGGCATAATGCTTTATTGCTTCTTTGTGTTAAATAATCAGTTGATGAGATGAGAAGGGAAGGAAGAAATTAAAATGGCAGAGAGAGCAAAAAAGAATATCTTTGTAGTAGGTCATAAAAATCCTGATACTGACTCTATTTGTTCAGCTATCGCTTATGCGAATTTAAAAAATCAATTGGGCGGACGGACCTTTGAAGCCAGACGTGCAGGAGAAATCAGTAAAGAAACTCAGTTCGTTCTGGATTATTTTCAAGTAGAAGCACCGTTAATGCTGGAAAATGTAGGCTGTGTGGTTGAGGATGCTATGCTGAAGCAGATGCCTAAAACTGTTTTAGTTGATGAGCCGGTAAAAAATCTGGCTCAGGTTATCAGCCCCAGAACTTCTTTTGTTTGTGTAGTTGATCATGAAAATAAGCTGTGCGGCGGGGTAACTATCAACAGCTTAGCTAACAAATATGTTAATGAATTGTCTCAGGAAGGCAGAGGACCTTTGGCAATACCTTTGGAAAATGCCTGTCAGATTTTAAATGCTAAGGTGGTTAATCCGGTTGACGGATTAAAGCAGCTAAGCGGCAATCTGATAGTAGGAGCCATGTCTCCGGAAACTATGGTCAAATATATTCAGCCGGGCGATATACTTATAACAGGTGACCGGGAAAATGCGCAGTTAGAAGCGGTTAATGCCGGAATCAGCTGTCTGGTCATAACCGGAAATGCCATGCCGACAGATGAAGTGATTAAGGCGGCTAAAGCGAAGAATGTGCTTTTACTGGTGACTGAGCATGGAACCTATCGGGCTGCCAGACTTTTAAATATGAGTATAACAGTGGCTGAGATCATGTATAAGGAACCGGTGGTTTTCCGTTGCCATGAGCTTTTGGAAGACGTAAAGAAAATCATGCTGGAAAAAGGCTTTATCATGTATCCGGTGGTAGATGACGATGGCTATCTGCAGGGCATACTTTCTCTGCGGGATATTTTGAGTGCCACTAAGCGCAAGGTGATTTTAGTTGACCATAATGAAAGAACTCAGGCGGTTGAAGGGCTTAATGAAGCTGAGATACTGGAAATAATCGACCATCATCGTCTGGGCAATATGCCGACCGATGCTCCGATTTATTTCCGCAATGAGCCGGTTGGCTGCACTTCTTCAATTGTGGCAGCTATTTATGAGGAAAAGGGCATAGAGATTACCCGGCCAATGGCAGGCCTCATGCTGTCAGCTATCCTGTCGGATACTCTGGTTTTCCGTTCTCCTACCTGCACTCCGCGGGACAAGGAAATCGGGGAAAAGCTGGCCAAGATTGCCGGAGTTAATATTGATGAATATGCTAAGGCGATGTTTAAGGCCGGTTCTGATTTTGACGATAAAACTCCGGGCGAGATAGTTCAGCAAGACTTTAAGGAATTTGTTTACGGAGAAAGCAAGGTTGGCGTAGGACAAGTCAGTGCTCTTGACTTAACGGCTTTATTGGCAAAAACCGATGAGCTGAAAAGCTACATGGAGAGCTTAAATGAGGAGAATGGCTATGTGCTTTCTGCTCTGATGCTGACAGATATTTTAGCGGAAAGTACGGAGCTGCTTTTTGTGGGCTCTGAAGAGATAATCAAAACGGCATTTGCCAAAGAACCGCATGGCAATTTTGTGACTTTGCCGGGTGTTGTTTCCCGTAAAAAACAAATTGTTCCTGTGCTGAGCAATGCCTTTAAGGATTAATATGAGGGGGAGCGAAATGCCGCAGAAGAGATGGCGTGAATTAGCCGAGAAGATTAATCAGCATAATTATCAGTATTATGTTTTGGATGATCCTTTGATCAGTGATGCCGAATATGACCAATTGATGCAGGAGCTTATTAAGCTGGAAAAGGAGCATCCGGAGCTGGTTGTTCCTGATTCACCTACCCAACGGGTAGGCGGTGAGGTTTTGACTGAATTTCGGGCAGTTGAGCATCTGGTACCTATGTACAGTCTGGGCAATGCCTTTAATGCTGAGGATCTGCAGAATTTTGACCAGCGGGTGAGAAAGCAGCTGGGGGAAGATATTGAGTATAATGTTGAACTGAAGATTGACGGCTTATCGGTTTCTCTTGTCTATGATGACGGTCATTTTTTATACGGTGTGACCAGAGGTAATGGTCTGATTGGCGAGGATGTGACGCATAATCTGCGGACGATTAAAAGCCTTCCCCTGGTGATTCCGGAAAAAAGGCATCTGGAGGTAAGGGGCGAGGTTTATCTGTCACGCAGGGAGCTAATAAGAATCAATGAGGAAAGAGCAGCCGAGGAAGAAGCTCCCTTTGCCAATGCCAGAAATGCGGCAGCCGGTTCTTTAAGACAGCTGGATTCTAAAGTAGCTGCCGGGAGGAAGCTTGATGCTTTTCTTTATGCTTTAGGTCTGGATTCAGGCTTGAAGCTGGATAAACAGTCTAATTTGCTGGAGTTTTTACATAACCAGGGGTTTAAGGTTAATCCGGAATATAAGGTCTGTCGGACGATGGCTGAGGTATTGGATTTCTGTCGGCTGTGGGAGGATAAAAGAAGGGAGCTGCCCTATGATATTGATGGCATCGTAGTTAAGGTCAATTCTCTGAAAGGTCAGAGAGAGCTGGGCAATACGAGCAAGAGTCCCCGCTGGGCGATTGCTTATAAGTTTCCGCCGGAGCAAAAGGAAACCGAGGTACTGGATATTGAAATCGGGATTGGCCGCACCGGGGCTTTAACTCCGGTCGCCGTCCTGAAGCCGGTTTTCTTAGCCGGTTCTGTAGTCCAGAGGGCCACCCTGCATAATGAGGATGAATTAAGGCGCAAGGATGTTATGATCGGGGACACAGTGCTGATTCAGAAGGCCGGGGAGATTATTCCCGAGGTAGTGAGGGCCTTGCCGGAAAAAAGGACAGGTCAGGAGAGAGAGTTCGTTTTTCCGGAGAAGTGTCCCGCCTGTCATAGTCCGGTAGTTCGTCCGGCAGGTGAAACGGTTGCCCGCTGTATAAATTCCGGCTGTCCGGCTCAGGTAAAAGAAAAAATAGCGCATTTTGCTTCCCGCAACGCTATGGACATTGACGGCCTCGGAGGAAGCCGCGTGCAGCTCCTCTTAGATGAGGGGCTGATTAAAGACGCTGCCGATATCTATTATCTTAAAGCCGAAGAGCTTATGCGTTTGGAAAAAATGGGCGAAAAATCAGCAGATAATTTATTGCAGGCCATAGATAAGAGCAGGAAAAATCCTTTGCACCGTTTGCTTTTTGCTTTGGGCATCCGTTTTGTCGGGGCTCAGACGGCGAAGATATTAGCCGAGCATTATCCTGATCTTGCTGCTTTAAAAAAGGCTTCAGCCGATGAATTGCTGCTCATTCCGGAGATTGGAGAAAAGACGGCTGCCGGAATAAGGTCGTTTTTTACCAATGAGGCTAATCTTGATTTATTGTCCAGACTGCAAAAAGCCGGTGTGCAGATGAAGAATGAAGATGCTGGAGCGAATAAACAGATATTTTCCGGTAAGACGTTTGTTTTAACCGGCACACTGCCTAATTTCACCAGACAGGAAGCGGCTGAAATCATTGAGCGCCTGGGCGGTAAGGTTACCGGCAGTGTGAGCAAAAAGACCTCTTATCTTTTGAGCGGGGAAAATTCCGGCTCTAAATATGATAAGGCTGTGAAATTGGAAGTGCCGATTATTGATGAAGATGATTGGCAGAGGATGATAAAGGAAGGTGAAGAGAAATGAGTATTATCAATAAACAGGAAATTGAACACGTAGCCCATTTGGCTCGTTTGGAAATTGCAGAGGATAAAATTGAGGTTTTTACGGAACAGATGAACAATATCTTAGAGCATATCAGTATGCTGAATAAAGTAGATACAGACAATGTTCCTCCTACTTATCATGTATTGCCGGAAAAAAATGTTTGGCGGGAGGATGTAGTAAAACCAAGCTTGCCTAGAGAAGAAGCATTGGCTAATGCTCCTGAACAGGAAAATGGCTGCTTTAAGGTTCTTAAGGTTATAGAGTAAACAAAAGGAGGAATTGCTGTGAATTATTATGATTTAACGATTGCAGAATTGCATGATAAATTAGTCAATAAAGAAATCAGTGCCGTAGAGCTGACTAAAAATGTTTTGCAGAGAATGGAACAGGTTGAGGGAGATGTTCATGCTTTTGTAACTACAACTCCGGAGATTGCTTTGGCTCAGGCGGAAAAGGTCGATGCTAAAATCGCTGCCGGGGAAGAAATAGGGGCTTTGGCCGGTATTCCCGGAGCAATCAAGGACAATATGTGTACTAAAGGTGTATTGACGACCTGCTCTTCTAAAATTTTAGAAAACTTTAAACCTCCTTATACAGCTACTGCGGTGGAAAAATTAGAAGCTGAAGGACTGGTTATGGTCGGCAAGACTAACATGGATGAATTTGCTATGGGCTCTTCCTGCGAAACTTCCTATTATGGTCCGACTAAAAATCCTTGGAATTTAAAAGCCGTTCCGGGCGGCTCCAGCGGAGGGTCAGCTGCTTCTGTTGCTGCCGGAGAAGCTGTTTATGCTCTTGGCTCTGATACAGGCGGCTCAATTCGTCAGCCTGCCTCCTTCTGCGGGGTAGTAGGCATGAAGCCTACCTATGGAACAGTTTCCCGTTACGGTCTGGTTGCTTTTGCTTCCTCTTTGGATCAAATAGGGCCTTTCACTAAGACGGTTCAGGATACAGCTTTAGTCTTGAATGCGATTACCGGTCATGATCCAATGGATTCTACTTCCTTAAAGAGAGAAGCACCTGATTATACTAAGGCTTTAGTTAATGATGTCAAGGGCTTAAAGATCGGTATTCCGAAAGAATATTTCGGTGAAGGAACTGATCCTGCGGTTCATGAACAGGTCATGAAGAGCATTAAGCTGATGGAAGACTTAGGAGCGCACTGCGAGGAAATATCACTGCCGCATACCGAAGTAGCTCTTTCTACTTACTATATTTTGGCTCCGTCAGAAGCCAGCTCCAATCTTGCCCGCTTTGACGGTATTCGTTACGGCTTTAGAGCAGAAGGAGCCAGAGATTTGATCGACAGCTATAAAAAGACGAGAAGTGAAGGGTTTGGCCCTGAAGTACAGAGAAGGATTATGCTGGGAACCTATGCTTTAAGTTCCGGCTATTATGATGCATATTACTTAAAAGCTCAAAAGGTAAGAACCTTAATTAAACGGGAATTTGATGCAGCCTTTGCTGACTATGATGTTTTAATGACTCCGACTTCACCTACTGCTCCTTTCAATTTGGGTGAAAAGACAAGTGATCCGCTGACTATGTATTTATCTGATGCCTGCACTATACCGATTAATATTGCCGGTCTGCCTGCTTTGTCTATGCCGTGCGGCTATACAGAACAGGGACCAATCGGCTTACAGATCATTGGTCAGTCATTAAATGAGGAGAAGGTACTCAGGGTAGCTTATACTTTTGAGCAAAATACGGATTTTCACAAGCAAAGACCGAACTTATAGGGGAGAGGGTGAAAGAAAATGTATGAAGGATATGAAATAGTAATTGGTTTGGAAGTGCATGTGGAGCTGTCTACGAAAAGTAAAATTTTCTGCGGCTGTTCCACAGAATTCGGCAATGCACCTAATACACAGGTTTGTCCTATCTGTTTGGGAATGCCTGGAGTATTGCCGGTTTTAAATAAAAGTGTTTTGGAATATGCTATGCGGGCAGGTGTAGCTTTGAATTGTGAAATTGCTGAGTTCAGCAAATTTGACAGAAAGAATTATTTTTATCCTGATTTGCCGAAGGCATATCAGACCTCACAGTATGACCTGCCTATCTGCAAGGACGGTCACATCGACATCGAGGTTGATGGGCAAACTAAAAGAATCGGTGTAACCAGAGCCCATATGGAAGAGGATGCGGGTAAGCTTTTGCATGGTGAAGGCAATATGGACTTTAATGATTATTCTCTGGTCGATTTGAATCGGACCGGAGTGCCGCTGATTGAAATCGTTTCTGAGCCGGATATGCGTTCTCCGCTGGAAGCCAGACTTTATTTGGAAAAATTAAAAAGCATTTTAGAGTATATTGAAATTTCCGACTGTAAAATGCAGGAAGGATCTCTGCGCTGTGATGCTAATATCTCTGTTCGTCCCGTAGGCCAAAAGGAATTGGGAACTAGAACTGAGTTAAAAAATATGAATTCCTTCAGAGCTTTGGAAAAAGCCCTGGAATATGAAGCTAAAAGACAGATTGAATTAATTGAGGATGGCGGCAGTGTAGTTCAGGAAACACTGCGCTGGGATGACAGCAAAAATATGACTTTTTCTATGCGCAGCAAGGAAGAAGCTCATGATTATCGTTATTTCCCATGTCCTGATTTAGTTGCTTTGGAAATTGACCGGGCTTGGGTACAGGAAATTAAGGATAACCTGCCTGAGCTTCCGGGAGAAAAACGGAAACGCTTTGTTGAAGAATACGGTCTGCCGGAATATGATGCTGATATCCTGACCTCTTCCCGTGACTTAGCGCGTTTTTATGAAGAGATCGTTAAGGAGTTTAATAATCCGAAGATTGTCAGCAACTGGGTAATGGGTGAGATGATGCGGCTGATGAATGAAGAAGCTAAGGAGCTGGGTGAGCTAGTTATAACTCCGGCCCACATGGTTGAGCTGTTAGGACTTATAGATAAGGGCACTATCAGCGGCAAAATAGCTAAAACTGTTTTTGAAGAGATGTTCCATACCGGCAAAAAAGCGGCGGCTATTGTGGAAGAAAAGGGCTTAACTCAAATCTCTGATGAGGGTGCTTT
>JBJDXG010000338.1:0-1933 GCA_051866555.1 bacterium
AATCAAATTCAAAATCCTCCAGCAGACGACGGCATACCTCCTGCATCTGTTCAGGCGAAATAGCATCCTTATCATGCACTTGTGACGCAGGCAACAAAAATAAGGTTTCTATTTTTTTATCTCTGACCAATGCCCGGTCAAAATCATAATCACTTTCCACCACATGGACCAAATTTCTCACTATTCTGTTTTCCAGCCCCATTACGCCGTCCAAATTACGCAATCCTATATCAGCATCAACTAAAACTACCTTTTTGCCCTGATAAGCAAGTCCCGCTCCAATATTGGCTGTCGTAGTAGTCTTGCCCACACCGCCTTTGCCGGAAGTTATTACAATCGTTTTTCCCTTAGCCATTTTTCTACCATCCTTTCCTAATAAGGTTCAATCATAACCAAACCGTCCTTCACTCGAGCAATCTCAGGACTGTCAGGTGCCAGAGATATTTCCTCATTATCAGGAGAACGGGTAATATATTGAGCAATCCTCAATTGAATCGGCTGCAACTGAAAAGCCATAACTATAGCCTCCTGATTTCCTAAAGCACCGGCATGAGCAACCCCCCGCAGTCTGCCTAAAACAATAATATCACCAGAAGCCATAACCTCAGCTCCGGGATTAACATCACCCATAATAATAATATTGCCGTCATAATTTAATCTTTGACCAGAACGAAGTGTTTTCTTTACTAAAAGGCTGTTGGTCATATCCATTACTTCAGTACGGCTGATTTCCGGTTTTTTAAATTCGGCATGAGTCACAATGCCATCAAAAATCAAACCAAACGATTCTATCATTTTCTTAATTGCTTTAACCTTATCCTCAGGCAGTCTTAAATCAGCAACATCAATCTGAACTGCTGCTCCAAGAAAAAAATTACCGGCACTATTCAGCTTATCTAAAATCTTTTCCTGCAGCAAAGCTAAATCCATATCCTCTTTAATAAACAGAGTCAAACCATTTTTAGTTCCTTTAAATACAACATCTTCTTCCTTCACACACTCCGCCTCCAAACCGCTTAATCCAACACAGTATAATATTCTCTTTTTAATTGGAAATTCCTTCTAATTAATGGTTTTATTTTTGCAGTCCAAAATAAGCTTCATATACCCTACGGGCAACAGGAGCCGCAGTAGAACTTCCGTGCAGCCCTTCCTCTACAAACACCACAACAACCAATTCAGGATTGTCTAAAGGAGCTGCCGAAGCAAACCAGGCATGGTCTCCTTTTCCCGGGCCAGCCTGAGCTGTACCAGTCTTTCCTCCGGCTGTAATTGGGAAACCGCTGAAAGCCGCCGAAGCGGTCCCTTTCTCTACTACCTGACGCATTCCTTCTTTAACCATAGCCAAATTACCAGGTGCAATGGTTATTGTCTCTTTTAAATGCGGCTGAAACTGCTTTATAAGCTGTCCATTAGGAGAAACTATCCGGTTAACGATATAAGGCTTATAAACCGAGCCGCCATTTACTGCAGCACTGACCATCTGAGCCAATTGAATAGGTGTAGTAAGATGATAGCCCTGCCCAATGGACATATTCAGTGTTTCCCCGGGATACCATTCTTCATGATAATTTTTCATTTTCCAGTCCGGACTCGGAAGCAGCCCTTTCTCTTCCCCCAAAAGATCAATGCCGGTCTTTTCCCCCAAGCCAAAGCGTTTGGAATACTCACTTATTTTAGCCGGTCCCAGTCTTTGACCAAGGCTGTAAAAAACCGCATTGCAGGAATCACGCAGACCAGTAATTAAAGTTTCAGTCCCATGCCCGCTTCTGTTCCAGCAATGAAAGCCCCATTTATAGTGCCCGCCGCAATAAAAGGTATCATTAGCCGTTACCTTATGTTCTTCCAAAGCAGCAATCGCCATTAAGATTTTATAAATTGAACCAGGCGGATAAGCACTTTCCGTAACTCTGTTCTTCATAGGATGGCGCTT
>JBJDXG010000339.1:0-8370 GCA_051866555.1 bacterium
TGCTGATTATCTTGGGGTACAAAGCTTTGTTGACCGGGATGGAATAGGGGTTATTGGCATTTGCGGCAGCGGCAGCTTTGCTATCAGTGAAGCTAAGATTGATCCTCGGTTAAAGGCGATAGCTACAGTCAGTATGTATGATATGGGGGCAGCTAATCGTGATGGGCTTAAACATTCGCAGACCGTGGAACAGAGAAAGCAGATTATCAAGGAAGCTGCTGAACAGCGTTATGTTGAGTTCCAAGGAGGAGAAATAAAATATACCGGTGGAACTCCGGAAGTCATTAATGAAAAATCTTCGCCTATTGAACGTGAATTTTATGATTTTTACCGTACTCCAAGGGGAATGGCGAATACAACAACTCATCCTACTCTTACTAGCAATGTGAAATTTATGAATTTTTATCCGTTTAATGATATTGAAACTATTTCTCCAAGACCGTTATTATTTATTACCGGTTCAAAGGCACATTCTATTGAATTCAGTGAAAATGCTTATCGATTGGCAGCTGAGCCGAAAGAGCTTTATATTGTACCGAATGCCGGGCATGTAGACCTTTACGATCGAGTTACTTATATTCCATTTGATAAATTGGACAGCTTCTTTTCTCAATATTTAAAAAAATAAGATTAAAAAAGAGATATTTATTATATAAATATCTCTTTTTTAATAAGGATTTCTTATTTATTCTTTATATTAATTTCTTTCAAGGTATCAAGAAAAAGCTCAGCTGCTTTGGAGAAGGAGGCTGTCTTTTTCCAAATAAGATAAACATGAGCAGAAAGTTGCGGCTGTAGTGGACGGAAACATAATGAACTGTCCTGATTGGCTGCTACGAGATTATCCAAGCAAAGTGCATAGCCAAGTCCTGCTTCTACCATAAGTGAAGCATTGAAGATTAAGTTGTAAGTGGCGATGATATTCAGCTCTTGTGGTTCTTTTTGCAGCCAGTGATATAGCTCATGGGTATTTAAAGCCTGCTGAGAGATTATTAAGGGGATATCCCAGACATCCTCCGGAGTAACTATTGTTTTGCAGCTTAATGGTGATTCTTTAGGCATAAGCAGTCCCCAATAGTTACTGTCAATTAATTTAAGGTAACGATATTTTTTAATATTATCGGGTTCAATGAGGAGACCGAAATCAAGCAGTCCCTTATCCAGACGTTCAGTTACATCATCTGCTTTTGCGCTGAATAAATGATAACGTATATTAGGATAGTTAGTTTGCAGTTTTTTAGCTGTCAGAGCTAAGCGTTTCATGGCATTTGTTTCAGCACAGCCGATATAAATATCACCATTAATAATTTGGTTCGATTTAATAAATTCCTGTTTGATTTTTTCTGTGAGCGCAATTATTTCTTCAGCACGCTTGCGAAAAAGAAGTCCGGCATCTGTAAGAGTAGTCTTCCGTTTGCCCCGCTTAAGCAGTTTTATTCCCAGTTCTTTTTCTAGCTGATTAAGCTGCCTTGATAATGTTGGCTGAGTAATAAAAAGAGCTTCAGCAGCTTTAGAAATATTTTCTTCTTTAGCAACGGTCAAAAAATAGGTTAAAATTCGGAATTCTATATGTAACACCTCTTATTGCATTTTTTATAATAATAACATTGAAAACTATACTTTTCAAGTAAGGATAGGTGTATATAGTTTATTATTTTGGGAAAGTGGTTTAAATAATTGATTTTATTTCTGTTGAAATTACGCTATAATATATAAAGGGAAAGGAGTTGAGCTTGTTGAGTAAAATGAAAGATCCTTTCATTGATAAATTATGTGCGGCTGTTTTAAGTCTGCAAACAGAGGAAGAATGTTATCAGTTTTTTGAAGATATTGCCACAGTCAGTGAATTAAAAGCCTGGGCACAGCGGCTTTATGTAGCAAAACTGCTGAATGAAAAGGCTACTTATGAGCAGATAGCGGAAGAGACGGGAGCCAGTACCGCGACTATCAGTCGGGTAAAGCGCTGTCTTTTTTACGGTTCTGATGGCTATAAATTAGTCCTGGACAGGATGAAGGATCATGAATGATTTTGTTCATCTGCATGTACATACTGAGTACAGCCTGCTGGACGGAGCAGGAAAGATCAAGGATTTAGTGGCTAAGGCGAAGGCTGATGGGATGAAGGCTTTGGCGATTACGGATCATGGGGTAATGTACGGAGCGATAAATTTTTATCAGGAAGCCGTAAAGCAGGGTATTAAGCCGATTATTGGCTGTGAGGTTTATGTTGCTCCCCGCAGCCGGTTTGAAAAAACGCCGAAAATAGACGATAAATATTATCATTTAATTTTACTGGCGGAAAATTTGACCGGGTATAAGAATTTATTGAAGATAGTTACCGCAGGCTGGACAGAAGGCTTTTATTATAAACCGCGGGTCGATAAGGAGATATTGGCGAGATACAGCGAGGGAATCATTGCTTTAAGCGGCTGTATTGGCGGGGAAACGGCGCAGAAGGTTTTAAGCGGTCAGCTTAATGAGGCGCGCAGGGTTATTGAAGAGTATCAGCATATTTTCGGCCCTGATAATTTTTTCATAGAAATTCAGGACCAGGGCTTGCCGGAAGAAAAGGGACTTAATCAGCAGCTGGCTAAGCTGGGCAGGGAATTGAATATACCTTTGGCAGCTACTAATGATACTCATTATGTAGCTAAAGGTGATGCCCGGACTCATGATATCCTGCTGTGTATCCAGACTGCTGCTCTGGTCGATGATGAGAACAGAATGCGGTTTACCGGCGAGGAATTTTATTTGAAATCTCCGGCCGAGATGGCAGAAAGATTCAGACCGTATCCGGAAGCGCTCAGCAATACCTTAAAGATTGCCGAACGCTGTACAGTTGATTTAAGCTTTAAGGGCTTTCATCTGCCGCATTATGAGGTCCCTGCGGGAGAAACTCTGGAAAGCTATTTGAGAAAGCTCTGCCTTCAGGGACTGAAGGAACGGTACGGCAGCTTGGAGGAGAAGCTTTTAAACCGGCTGAATTATGAACTCGATGTAATTAATAATATGGGCTATCCGGCTTATTTCTTAATCGTTTGGGATTTTATTCATTTTGCCAAGAAGCAGGGCATTTATGTAGGACCGGGACGCGGCTCTGCTGCCGGAAGTCTGGTTGCTTATTCTTTGGGGATTACTGACCTTGACCCTTTGCAGTACGATTTGCTGTTTGAAAGGTTTTTAAATCCGGAAAGAATCAGTATGCCTGATATAGATGTTGATTTTTGTTATCAGCGGCGTGATGAGGTTATTCAGTATGTTATTGAGAAGTACGGCAAAGACCATGTGGCTCAGATAACTACCTTTGGAACTATGGCTGCCAGAGCGGCTATCCGCGATGTGGGAAGGGCTTTAAACCTGCCTCTGCCGGAGGTGGACAAGATAGCCAAGCTGATTCCCGGAGAGCTGGATATTACTATCAATAAAGCTTTGGAGCAGGTAGCGGAATTAAGGGAGATGTACAACAGCCGGGAGGACATCAAGCTGCTTTTGGATACGGCCAGAGATTTGGAGGGCTTGTCGCGCCATGCTTCTATTCATGCAGCCGGAGTCGTTATTTCCCGCGATCCCTTGACGGAATATGTTCCTCTGACTAAAACCTCAGACGGTACTGTGAGCACGCAGTATACGATGCTCAATCTGGAGAAAATAGGTTTGCTGAAGATGGATTTTCTTGGTCTCAGGACCTTAACAGTTTTAGGAGAATGTGTTAAGCTGGTGGCGGAAAAGCATCAGAAGAAGATTGATCTTCTGCAAATACCCTTAGATGATGCCGAGGTTTATGCTATGCTGGGACGGGGGGACACCTGCGGTGTATTCCAGTTGGAAAGCAGCGGGGTGACAGCGATTATTCAGCAGCTTAAACCGGAAAGACTGGATGATATCATTGCTCTTTTAGCTTTATATCGTCCGGGCCCTTTAGGCAGCGGGATGGCAGAGGACTTTGTCAAAAGAAAGCATGGCGAGGTGGAGATTGAATATCCTCATCCTTTGCTGGAGCCTATTTTAAAAGAAACCTACGGGATCTTTCTCTATCAGGAGCAGATCATGCGCTGTACGCAGGAATTGGCCGGCTTTACGTTAGGACAGGCAGATTTGCTGCGCCGGGCGATGGGCAAAAAGGATCCGGAGACAATGGCCAAGCAGAAATCAGGCTTTGTGGAGGGGGCTAAGGAGCGCGGAGTAGATAAAGGTACTGCGGAAAAAATCTTTGATCTGATGGCTCATTTTGCCGGTTATGGCTTCAATAAATCACACAGTGCGGCTTATGGGCTGATTACTTATCAGACGGCTTACCTGAAGCATTATTATCCGGCTGAGTATATGGCGGCTTTTTTGACCAGCATTATGGACAATCACGATAAGGTTTCCTTTTATCTGGAAGCAGCGAGAAAGATGGGCTTGGAGATTTTGCCGCCTGACATAAATGCCAGTGCTCTGGATTTTACGGTTGAAGCAGGAAAAATACGCTTTGCCCTGGCGGCAATAAAATCTGTTGGGCGCAGTGCGATAGAAAGCTTCCTTAAGGAAAAGAGGAAGAATGGTCTGTTTACTTCATTTTTAGATTTCTGTGAACGGCTGGAGCCAAAGCTTGTTAACCGCAAAGTGATTGAGAGCCTGATTCAGGTGGGGGTATTTGACTCTCTTGGGCATAACCGGGCGACTTTGCTTTTAAACATGGAGCGCTGTCTGGACTGGTCGAGCTGGAAGCAGAAGGAAAGGGCCAGCGGTCAATGCTCTTTATTTGATTTAGGCGGTAAGAAGGAAGAGATACCTTTAACTGTGGTAGAAGAAAAGAGTCAAAGGGAGCTTCTGCTTAAGGAAAAGGAATTTTTGGGCTTTTATATCAGCGGTCATCCTTTGTCTGAGCTGAAATTGCTTTGGGAAAGAAGGACCAAGCAGAGAATCAGTGAATTGGGAGAGTATAATAATCAGAGAGTATATATTGGCGGTCTGATTATTGGTCTTAGGCAGATGATTACTAAACGCGGGGAAAATATGGCCTTTATCCTCCTGGAGGACTTGACTGCGGCGCAGGAGGTAATCGTTTTTCCTAAGGTTTATCTGAAATGCCGGGCAGTTTTGGCTGAAGACCGGGCCGTTTTGGTGCAGGGCAGAGTTCAGGCCGACGATGAGCTAAAGGTAATTGCTGAACAGATCGTACCGTTGGAAGAGGTCAGAGTGGACGGCAGCCATTTTTCCGAGGAGCAGCAGGAGGCTCTGCAAAAGCTGATTTTAAAATATAAAGGAGATACTCCTTTGATAATAAAACCGCCGGGGGAGAAAAGATTCATGCACAGCGGCAAGCACGTAAGTGCTTCGGCTGAATTTTTTCGGGAACTGGATGCGATACAAGAAAAGAAGGGAAGTTAGGAAGAATGAATGTGAAAGAAGAAGCATTAGCTTTACATGAAAAAGTAAAAGGCAAGCTGGAGATAATCAGCAAGGTGCCGGTCAAGACGGCTAAAGACCTGACACTGGCTTATTCTCCGGGAGTTGCCGAACCATGCCGGAAGATAGCAGCTGATACTAAAGAGGTTTATCGCTATACGGGCAAGGGAAATATGGTAGCTATCGTCTCAGACGGAACGGCTGTGCTAGGGCTGGGTGATATTGGGGCTGAGGCTGCTCTGCCGGTAATGGAAGGCAAGGCTATTTTATTTAAAAGCTTCGGCGGAGTAGATGCTTTTCCCATCTGCTTAAACAGCAAGGAGCCGGAGGAGATAATCAAAGCGGTTAAAATGCTGGAGCCAAGCTTTGGCGGCATCAATCTGGAGGATATCGCGGCTCCTAACTGCTTTTATATTGAAAAGCGTTTGAAGGAGGAGATGAATATACCGGTCTTTCATGATGACCAGCACGGTACGGCGGTCATCGTTTTAGCCGGCCTTATCAATGCGGCGAAAATCGTAGGCAAGGAGCTGAAGGATTTATCAGTAGTCTTTAACGGCTCAGGAGCTGCGGGAATTGCTATTTTTAAGCTGCTGCACAGCGTCGGGATCAGAAAGAGTGTGCTCTGTGACCGGACCGGAGCTATTTATCAGGGACGGGAAAGCGGCATGAATGCCATAAAGGAAGAGGTTGCGGCGATGAGCAATCCGGAAAGGAAAAAGGGCAGCTTAGCTGAGGTTATTCAGGGAGCCGATGTTTTTATCGGGGTTTCCTCTGCTAAAATGGTAACTCCGGAGATGGTGCGTTCAATGGCGCAGGATCCAATCATTTTTGCCATGGCTAATCCTGAACCGGAAATCAGACCGGAGGAGGCCAAGGCTGCCGGAGCTAAGGTTATTGGCACGGGACGCTCCGATTATCCTAATCAGATCAATAATGTGCTGGCCTTTCCGGGAATTTTCCGCGGCGCTTTAGATGTAAAAGCAGCGGAGATCAACGAAGAGATGAAATTAGCGGCGGCTTATGCTCTGGCTGATTTGGTTGAGCCGGAAAAACTGAGTGCTGATTATATTATTCCTGAGGCTTTTGACCCGCGGGTAGCCGGAGCGGTAGCTAAGGCGGTGGCTAAGGCTGCCTTAGAGAGCGGTGCGGTAAGAAAAAGTTGACATCAGCGATATGCTATGTTAATATGTTAATAAATTAACACTTTAATAAGATAAAGGGAGAAAGAAATGGTGCATGGTAAAGCTTATTTAAAAAGACAGGTTCCGGAAGGAACACGTGATGTCCTGCCTTTGGAAGCAGCGGGCAGAAAAAGGCTGACTGAGCGTTTTTTACGGGTAATGGATAAATGGGGATACCGTGAGGTTATGACTCCGGCCTTTGAATATCTGGACGTTCTTGAGGCCGGTTCGGAAGGCAATTCTTTGGAAAAAATGTATAAATTCTTCGACCATAACGGCAATATTTTAGCTTTGCGTTCCGATATAACGACTCCGGTAGCCAGAATGGTAGCGACCAGAATGAAGGACTATCAGAAGCCGCTGCGTCTGTCCTATACCGGTCATGTTTTCCGCTATGATGAATTGCAGGTAGGAAAGCAGCGGCAGTTTGAGCAGACGGGGCTTGAGCTGGTAGGCGTGAATTCGCCGGAGGCTGATGCTGAGGTTATTGCTATTGCGATTGAAGCGCTGCAAAATGCCGGCTTAAAGGATTTTCAGATAAGCCTGGGACAGGTAGAGTTTTTCCGCGGAGTGCTCGGCAATGCTGATTTAAGCGAAGAGGTTAAAGAGGAGATTATTCGGGCGGTTGACCGGAAGGATTTCTTTACCCTGGGTGAGATTTTAGATAAAACGGGAATTACAGCTGCGGAGAAGGAGCTTTTGACCTCTGTTCCTCAGCTGTACGGCAAGAAAGAGGTTTTGACTGCGGCTCAGCTGAAGGCTAATAATGACCACAGTAAGAAGGCTCTGGCTAATATCCGGTCAGTTTATGAAATCTTAGAGGACTATGGCTTAAGTGATTATATTTTCTTGGATTTAGGTCTGGTCAGAGGGATTGACTATTATACCGGAATGGTTTTCAAGGTTTATACTCAGGGAATCGGCTTCAGCTTAGGCGGCGGAGGACGTTATGACAATCTGGCTGCTGAATTTGGGCCAGCTTGTCCGGCTGTAGGCTTTGCCTTCAGTGTCGGCCGAATTTTATATGCTCTGGAAAAGAAGGTAAGAGAGCCTCTTGACTGCCGGAGCGACTGCCGTATTGAGTTTGCCGCTGATATCAGGCGTGAGGCTTGGAATTTAGCGAAAGAGCTGAGACTTAAGGGCTTAAAGGTAGAGCTGGCGCTTAATTCTCTATCTGAACTGCCTGAAGCGAGTCTTATTGTCAGCTGCTTAAAAACTGGCAAAGAATTAGAATTAAAATGGAAGGAAGGGCTGGCTGATGAGTTATTTAACAGTTGCTTTGCCTAAAGGCCGGCTGTTTGAGCCTTCGGTTGATTTATTCCGCAGGCTGGGTCTGGTAAATATAGATTTGCAGGAAAAATCACGTCAGCTGATTTTGACTGATGAAAAGAGCAGGATGAAATTTGTTATTGTCCGGGCGCATGATATCCCGACCTATGTGGAGCATGGAGCGGCTGACTTTGGCATTGTCGGCAAGGATGTTCTGCTGGAAAAATCCTCGGATGTTTATCAGCCGCTGGATTTGAAATTCGGCTGCTGCCGTTTGTCGATTGCCGGTCCGAAGGAATTTAAGAAACCTGATTTCTGGGAGGAGCTGAGCAAACAGCATGTGCGGATCGCCAGCAAGTTTACCAATTTATCCCGGGAATATTTGAATGAGCGGGGCATTCAGGCTGATCTGATCAAGCTGTATGGCTCAATAGAATTAGCTCCTTTGACCGGTCTTGCTGATTTGATTATAGATATAGTGGATACAGGCAAGACCTTGCAGGCTAACGGTCTGGTGGAGCTGGAT
>JBJDXG010000340.1:0-1926 GCA_051866555.1 bacterium
CATAGAACTCAGCCTCATATTGTTCACGCTCTTCTTCAGCCAGCTCATTATACATAATGCCGTCATCAGCAATCCTGGTAGAGGTTTCAATTAAATAAAACGGTACTAACACATGGTCTTTATTAACCGCCTCATCATATTCATATACATCGGTGGGCATATTATTTTTCATATCAAAAAATTCATAGGTAGACTGATGAACTGTTTTCTTGGGAGTAGCAGTTAAGCCAAGCAGACAAGCATCAAAATATTCAAAAATTGCCCTGTACTTATTAAAAATACTTCTATGAGCTTCATCAATTATGATTAAGGAAAAATGCCCCGGTGAAAAAAATCTGAAACCATCTGAATTTTTCATGGTATCAATTGCATTTAAAATCGTCGGATAGGTAGAAAAAACAATATTGGCATTTCTCTCATCCTTATTTACCAAAAGATTGCACATAGTCGTATTGGGTATATAGGCTGAAAATGCATTCTTCGCCTGTTTTACCAATTCCTTTCTGTCGGCTAGAAAAAGAACTCGCCCCATAATCTGACTGCGGGTCATAACATCAACGACCGAAGCCGCTGTTCTTGTCTTGCCTGTTCCCGTCGCCATGACAAGCAAACATTTTCTTATGCCCTTTTCATAGTTTTCACAGCACTTGGTGACCGCCCTAAGCTGATACCAGCGATTAGTAATTTCTTCATCAATCTGCACAGTATTAACCGGCTTTTTAATATATCTTCGCTCAATCATTGCATTGATATCTTTTTGCGGAAACATCCCGCTGACAACTCGCGGAGCACTGGTTTCATCATCCCAAAGATAGGTGGCAAAACCATTGGTATAGAATATTACCGGTCTAAAGCCCTGCATATTCTGAATGCAGTCAGCATACAGCTTACCCTGATTACGTCCTTTATCAGCATTTTCGCTTGTCCTCTTTGCCTCCAGTACAGCAATGATCTTCCCCGTATCTCCCCAGACAACATAATCTGCATAACCAAGGCCGGTTTCATTAGGCATACCGACAACAGGATACTCCACTTCAATACAATTACGTTTCGCATCTTGAGAAAATACATAGCCATTAGCTTTAAGATCTGCGTCAATATATCTTTTTCTGGTTAGCCACTCCGGCATATTAGGATCATAAGCGTATTCACGTTCTTTTACATTTTGTGATTTCTTAGACTTCATCTCCTGCCGAAGCTCTTCATTCACCTTTAACAGGCGTTCTATCTCCTTGTCCTTCTCGTCAACAATTTTATCAGCATTTTTCTGAACATCCTTAATTACCTGTTTATATTTTTTATGTATATTTTCCGTATCCTTCGTTATATCCGGAATCTTTTTTTCATCAAATTTTCTTTCTATGTAATCTCTGCCATAGCAATAATCAACCCATCCCACAAAATCAAACAAGATATTGAGTGAAAGAACAGCATCATCCCGATTCAGTTTTTTGGAAGTATGTACAGATTCATTTCCGTTGCGAACGATATATTGAAGTCTTTTCCATAAAGTATAATCCATTAATGCCGGAAAGCCATTATTATGGAGCAATGACTGCAATCCTTCTCTATATTCAATTGGCTTTAAAGCTGAATCAATTGAATAAATCCACTTCACGCATAATTCCAGGGCTTTTCGTGAAGCTACCGCACTCATTACCGGTGAAGATTCAAGTATCCTCTCTGCATCAATACAAGCTCCAGCAAATAATTCATATTCTTTTTTTTCTTTAAGAAATGAAAAATTAATGTCCATTACAATCGTCCTTTCGGAATGATATTTATATACATGACAATTTTGATTTGTTTACTTGAATAATAAAATCATAAAACTCTCTCTGCTTATCTATAGGTGGCAAAATTATATTTGTCTTAAGTATTCCATCCTGACCTATCGTTGTCATTGTAGCCGTTTTCGACTGAGCA
>JBJDXG010000341.1:0-8245 GCA_051866555.1 bacterium
TACTCAAAAATTCGCTGAAGCCTCCTGCCGGACACAGCCTGCCGCAAAAAACTGGGCCAAACCACAGAAAGCTGACTGCAAGCAGCAGACAAAAGAACAAAGAAGTCAGTCCGCTATACTGCCATTGACCAGTTAAAATATTGGCCAAAGGAATGCGGGCACAAGGCACATGGATTGCAGTAAAGCCTGTTTCCTCCAAATAGCTGCCAGTGATTTTTCTAAAAAACATAAAGGGCTCATAAAAAAGCACGAAGCCTAAACAATAGCCCAATATCCGTTGAAGAAAAAAAGCTTCCCTTTCACACAGGCACCTCCTTAAATTGCTTTTAGCATATTTTTTAAAATTAATTGCGAAGAAAATAATAATTTATGAACCTTTTGACGCCAAAAAGAAAAGGTATGTAAAGCTTTGCTCTACATACCTAAATTATAAAAGGTTGTCCTCATTATGTCTAATACTTAAAAAGTACGGTTAGTCCATGCTCAAAAAGCATTGAGCAAACTGAATAAACTTCTTTACTGTCTGGCTTTGGTTAACGCCCTTGCGCCAAGTGAGAAAAACACGATTTTCCAGGGCCGGATACAGCGGTCTAAAGCAAACTCTGCTCTCCAGCACAGGCATATAGCATACGCCAACGCTATAATAATCGTTCCGCTCAACCAGCATAACTGCATTGCCAACTAAATTGCAGGTCCCCACGATCTTCATCTGGGCAATATTGCCGCTGAGCCAATTTAAAATCTGGCTGCGAACCTGCAAACGTGACGGCAGCAGCAGCGGCTTGCCAATTAAATCCGTAACAGCAATTTTATCCTTTCCTGCCAGAGGAGAATCTGCCCGCATATAGATTCCCATAATCTCCTTCTTGGGCAGCGTAATAAATTCATAATTGACCATATCAATAGGCTCTACGGCCAAGGAAATATCAATTAGTCCCTTCTCCATGCGCTCCTGCATTATATCAGTCGTATTAGTAAAAATATCAAAGGTTACCGCAGGATACTGTTGCTGAAAAGCATTAATAATATCAGCCAAAACCTCAATAGCGTTCAGCTCACCTGCCCCAAAGCAGATATTGCCGCTGAGATTGGTATCCGTATCCTTGATTTCCAGCTCCGTTTTCTCCACCATCTCCAAAATATCCTTGCCGCGGTGAACCAGGAGATTGCCGGCAGGGGTTAAGTTTATTTTATTCTGCCTGCGCTCAAAAAGCTGTACGCCAAGTTCTGACTCCAGCTGCATCAACTGACGGCTCAAAGTAGGCTGAGTAATGTGCAGTATGTCCGCCGCCTTCGTAATATTCTGCTCCCCAGCGACTGCCAGAAAATAGGTTAAAATGCGCAAATTCACAGCCTCACCTGCTTTCTCTCATCTCAACGCATTACACCTTTAATGAAGGTTGCCTACATATATTTACTCCTTTAGCCGTCAATATCCTGCTCTTAATTTTTAGATTATGTAATACCATTCATCACTCTGAACGATTTCCGCCGTATGCTGCTCTCCATTATTGTCCCTTTTATATTCCAGCTTCTGATTTTTTAGGCTGACTCTCGTATCGCTTGGAATAGAGGCCGTTATAAAGGCATTGCCGCCAATCACAGAATCATGACCTATAACAGTATCCCCTCCCAGGATAGACGCTCCGGCATATATAGTTACATTATCCTCTATCGTAGGATGTCTCTTCTTCCCATGCAGCTTCTGTCCTCCTCTGGTAGACAATGCACCAATAGTCACGCCCTGATAAATCTTCACATTATCCCCAATAACCGCAGTTTCGCCTATAACGATACCGGTACCGTGATCTATAAAAAAATATCTTCCCAAAGTCGCACCGGGATGAATATCGATGCCGGTCTTAGTATGAGCATACTCGGTCATAATCCTTGGTATGAGCGGTACGCCAAGCAAATACAATTCATGCGCTATTCTGTTGACCATAATTGCAAATAATCCCGGATAGGAAAAAATAATTTCCGCCTTATTAAACGCTGCCGGGTCGCCGTCATAAGCAGCCTGAAGATCAGTCTGAATCAAGGCCCGTATCTCAATCAGTCTATCCAAAAACTTCAAGGATATCCCTTCCGCCTCCGTCAGCAGCTCTCTTTCTTCCAAAGCAGCATATTGGGGCAAATATTTAAGCACCAGAGAAATCTGCTTACTGAGATTATACAATACATCCTCTAGCTGCATTGACAGGTTATTGCGCACTGTATATACCCGATAGCTTTTATTTTTATAATATCCCGGAAAGATAATATTCTGAATTTGAAATATTATTTTAACGATATCATCCCTGTTGGGATGCGTAAAGGTCTCTACAACATCAATATCCCTTTCCTGCTCATAGTCAGTTATTATTTTTTCAACCAGATGATTGACCTGATTTTCCAGTCTATGGGCCATTTCTCTCCTCTCCTTCTCTAAAATTACTGGCCTAATTTCTTTAAATACTCGAAAGCAGATACAGCTGCGTTTGCCCCATCCGCTGCCGCAGTTATAACCTGCCGTAATTTTTTCCTTCTCACATCTCCGGCCACAAATAACCCGTCAGCTTCAGTTGTTCCGGTTTCATCAGCCGCAACATACCCCTGTTCATCAACAGCAACTATATCCCGCAGGAGCTCAGACTGCGGCTCCATCCCTGCCGCAACAAAAGCTCCGGCAGTTTCCAGCCTGCTGCCATCAGCAAGAACTATGCCTTCCAGTTCACTCTCACCAATAAATTCGGCAGCCTTAGCTGCCAAAATAATTTCAATATTAGCCTTTTCCTTTACTCTGAATACATTCCTGCTCAAGCCCCGAAACGCATTTCCCCGGTGAATCAGATATACCTTCTCTGCAATATCCGCCAGATAAACAGCATAATCCAGAGCCGTATCTCCCCCGCCAATAACAGCCACCGTCTTATCCTGATAAAAAGCTCCGTCACATAAAACGCAGAATGATATTCCCTTACCGATTAATCTGTCTTCTCCGGGAATATGCAGCCTCCTGTGCTTAGCACCAGCCGCATATATGACGCTCCTGGACTTTATCGTTTTACCGTCAGCAAACTCAGTAAGCCAACAGCCGTCCTGCGATATAAGCCTTACCGCTCTGCCTTCATAAAACTCAACCCCCAGCTTCTCTGCATCCTGTCTGAAGGCTTCTCCCAGCTCATACCCGCTTTTGCCAACCAGGCCGATGTAATTGTCAACCTGACTGCTCTCAGCTATCTGTCCGGTGCCAAGATATTCTTTTTCCGCCACCAAAACATCCAAACCAGCTCTTTTGGCATATAAAGAAGCAGACAGTCCTGCCGGCCCGCTCCCAATAATCAGCAAATCTCTCATCTTTTCTCAGCCTTTCTCCAATTAGAAACCTTGCATTATTCAATAACCAGTTTTTCCTTGCTGGCATTCATCCCTTCAATATGAAAAGAATTAAGCACAGGCTCAGCCTTATTCATTAATGACAAGATCAAATAACTGGCATTTTTATCATAAGCCAGCAGCTTATCCTCCTCCGAAGGTCTGGAAGGTGTTTCAGGATGAGAATGCCAGTTGCCAAACAGCTCATACCCGAGACTTCTCATATCCTTAATCGCCGCCAGCTGCTCTTTAGGGTCAAGAGAAAAATGCTCCTTAGAATGGTCAAGATTCGTAAGCAGATAAACCTTTTCAATCAGCTTGTCATCCCCCTCAAGCCTCCCTGCCACAAGCCCGCAGGCTTCATAAGGAAGCTCGGACAGAGCATGAGCTACTATCTTCTCATAATTTTTCTTGGTTATCCTTATCATCATACCTCTTCCCCTTATAGCCCGGCACACTCTGCCTGCTCATAATCAATCAGCTCTGTTATGCTTGGATTTGTTCCGCATACCGCACAGCTTCCATCTGCTTTAGGCAGGTTAATCTTATGGAAATTCATTTCTATCGCATCAAAGGTCAGCAAAGAGCCGGTAAGCAATTTTCCTACTCCGGTAATATATTTAACCGCCTCCAGCGCCTGAAGGCTGCCGATAACCCCGCCCATAGCACCTATTACTCCGGCCTGCTTGCAGGTAGGAACTGCATCCTTTGGCGGCGGATTTTTGAATACACAGCGATAGCATGGGCCTTCTCCCGGCACATACGTCATAAGCTGCCCCTTAAAACGGATAATTCCCGCATGAGAAAAAGGCTTCTTGGCCATAACACAGGCATCATTAATCAAAAACTTAGCCGGAAAATTGTCGGTTCCGTCTATGATAAAATCATAATCCTTGATAAGCGGCAAAATAGTATCAGCTGAAACGAATTCATGATAAGCATTGACCTTTACATCCGGATTCATTTTAAGCATAGTCTCCTTGGCAGATTCCACCTTGGGCTTTCCTACATCATCTGTGGCATGAATGATCTGTCTTTGCAGATTGGACAGATCCACCACATCAGCATCAGCAATCCCGATTGTTCCTACCCCGGCTGCCGCAAGATACATTGCCGCCGGAGCACCAAGCCCTCCGGCACCAATAATAAGCACCTTCGCCCCAAGGAGCTTCTTCTGTCCCTTTACCCCTACTTCCTTAAGAATAATATGTCTGGAATAGCGCTCCAGCTGCTCATTGGAAAAAGCCATTACTGCCGCCTCCCATGAAATACAAAAATTCTACTGTATCGCCGTCATGCAGTGTCTGAACTGCAAAATTCTCCCGCTTGACAAATTCATCATTAACAGATACCGATACATACTGCGGTGTTTCAACCTGCTCCAGCTCAATCAGTTTTTCCACAGTTAAATTATCCTCAAACTCCTTCTCCTTGCCCGATACTGTAATTCTCATCTTTCATCTCCATCCTTTTATCTATTCGCTTCAATCAACTGTTCTAATTCCTCTTTTTTTCTTACGCCCGAAATCCGTTCTGCCAGCCTGCCATTTTTAAAAATCAGGAAAGTAGGTGTGGTTTTAACCTGATATTCCTCCACCAGCTCCTTTTCATAAGCCACATTAACCTTAGCCACATAAAGCTCATCCTGATACTGATTTTCCAAGGCGGTTAAAACAGGAACCATTCTTTTGCACGGTATACAGGTATCAGAATAAAAATCAACCAGCGCTACTTTAGCAAAACCCAGTACCTTAGCCTGAAAATCACAATATTTAATCCTTTCCGCCATAAGCTAATCATCAACCTTCTTAACAATTAAGTCATAAGTTCCATCTGTATTTTCAATTAAATCAAGGATTTCATGCCCTTCCTCCTTCAAACTTCTCGGTACATTATTAGCCGGCTCCCCGCCATTCATATGCACCTTCAGCACTTCACCCTCTTCAAGCTCATCCAAGGCCACCTTGGCCTTCACAAAGGTTATAGGGCAATTAACATCCGTAATATCTACCGTATCATCAATCTTATAATCAGCCATGCTTTCTCTCCTTTTTTCTTCAAGCCTGATTTACAGGCTTCTCAGCACCTTTACCAGGGTATCGATTTCAGCAAATGAGTTGTATATTGCCAAGGTAGGCCGCACAACACTCTCCAGTCCGTAATGTCTTAAGATCGGCTGAGCACAATGATGACCTACCCGTACAGCAACGCCATGCTGATCAAGCTTTTCTCCCACAGCCTCATTGGAAATACCGTCAATTATGAAGGATAAGGCACTGGATTTATTAACTGCCGTACCTATCAGATGAAGTCCTTTGATCTTGCCCAGCTCTTTAACTCCATATTCTATCAGCTCATGCTCATATTTGCTGATTTCAGCCATCCCTATCTTAGTTAGATACTCTAAGGCTGCCCCAAGTCCTACGGCATCAGCAATGCTGCCTGTTCCGGCTTCAAACTTATTAGGTGCAGGATTATATAAAGTCCGTTCAAAAGTAACATCCTTAATCATATTGCCTCCGCCATGATAAGGCTTAGCTTCTTCCAGAACCTCTTTTTTCCCGTAAACCACGCCTATTCCTGTTGGAGCATAGATCTTATGACCTGAGAATACAAACCAGTCAGCATCTAAAGCAGTTACATTCACAGGAATATGAGCTACTGACTGAGCTCCGTCAACTAAGATACGCACTCCATGACTATGGGCAATCGCAACCAGCTCTTCTACCGGCGTAATAGTTCCCAGCACATTGGAAACATGAGTTACAGAAACAAATTTTGTTCTTTTCGTAAATAATTTTTCATATTCTGAGAGAATCAGCTGCCCTGATTCATCTACCGGAATGACCTTGATAACAGCGCCTGTTTCCTGAGCTACCAGCTGCCAGGGAACAATATTGGCATGATGCTCCAGCAAGGATACGATAATTTCATCCCCCGGCTGCAAGAGCGGCTTTACGTAAGAATGAGCAACCAGATTAATCGCCTCAGTAGTCCCCCGGACAAAAACAATATTTTCCTTAGCCGGAGCTCCAATAAAATCAGCTGTGATCTGTCTTGCCCCTTCAAAAGCATCGGTCGATCTGGCAGCTAAGGTATGTGCTCCTCTATGCACATTAGAATTTTCATGCGCATAATAATAACTGATTCGGTCAATCACCTGCTTAGGGCGCTGGGTAGTCGCCCCATTATCCAGCCAGATAAGCGGATGACCGTTTATCCTTTCCTGCAAAATCGGAAAATCCCGGCGAATCTCTTCCAACGTCTTAGTGCCGATTAAAATCTGACTGCTATTGTGCTGTTCATCTGTCTTATCTGCCACAGAGCTGTAGCTGTCCGCAGCAGAAATTACCTTTGGAGAATAGCCGCGCCCTGCTGATTCATCAGCCGCCTCACTGGTTAAAGCATTAAAAATACTGCCGTCCATATCGGAAAATAATTGATTGGCCAATCCCTCTAATTCTCTTTCGGAAGGCAGTCTTGCCGCACTGCCCGCCCAATTATTCGTAGTCATAATATTCACCAACTTCAACATCCTCTAATACTGCAATCGCATCATCAGCTAAAATGGCTGCTGAGCAGTATAGGGACAAAAGATAAGATGAAACTCCTTTATCATCAATTCCTCTGAATCTTACAGATAAACCTCTGGACTGTTCGTTTTTCATTCCTGCTTGATAAAGACCAATAACCCCACGTTTAGCTTCCCCGGTACGCACTAAAAGAATATTAGTCTTGCCGCTTTGACTCTTAGGATTTTTCAAACCGTCGACTAAAAGCTTATCGGTTGGAATAAGCGGAATTCCCCGCCAAAGAATAAAAGTTCCTCCGGCAATATTAGCAGTTACAGGCGGAACGCCTCTCTTGGTGCATTCTCTTTCAAAAGCGGCAATAGCTCTGGGATGCGCCAGGAAGAAGGAAGGCTCCTTCCAAACCTTACTTATCAGTTCGTCCAGATCATCCGGTGTCGGTGCTCCTGTGCGTGACTGGATACGCTGAGAATCAGGCACATTTTTCAGCAAGCCGTAATCATCATTATTAATCAGCTGACTTTCCTGTCTTTCACGCAAACTTTCAATTGCCAGATACAGCTGTTCCTTTACCTGATCATAAGGAGAGCTGTATACATCCTCAATGGCAGTATTAACATTGACAATAGTAGAAATAGAATTTAAGCGATATTCTCTTGGCTCTGTTTCATATTCAATATATCCGTCGGGAATAATATCCGACTTCTTCGTCTGACTGCATAAAACATCCAGAGGTGTTTCCCCTTCAACAACCTTATTGACCCGATAAATACCTGTTTCCAGTCCCTTAAATTCCAGTAATTTGGTCAGCCATTTCGGAGTAAGTGCCCCATATTGCGGTCTCGTTTTAGTCACATTGGCCAGATTATAAGCCGCCTTAGCTCCTAATGCCTTAATACCTTGTTCTTCTTTTGCCATATTAATAACCTCCTGCTTTCTCTTTATTTATTATAAAAATATGATTAAGCTGTTTTTAATTACAGCCATGCACCCTCATGAGAAAAGATAATATTCTTCGCTGACTCAATGCCGCCCTTTAAGCTGTACATAGGCCCCTTATAGCCGGCTTCCCTTAAAGTATTGATTGCTAGAATGCTTCTTTTGCCCTCCCGGCAGATAAAAACAGTATCTATTTCTGAATCCAGTTCCTTTTGTCTTCTGACTAACTGACCGATTGGGATAACGATCACATTAGGGAAACGATGAATAGCTCTTTCGTGCGGTTCTCTTACATCAACAATGGTCAGCGGATCTCCTCTTTCAATTCTGGCTGCTAACTCCTCAGCCTCAATTACCTCTACCGGAATTTCTTCTTCAGCTGTATTTAAACCGCAAAAGTCATCATAATCAAAATCCTC
>JBJDXG010000342.1:0-1902 GCA_051866555.1 bacterium
AAAATAAACTTAACGGAGGCTAAAAAAATGACAAAAGTAGATATTAAAAAATTAGGCTTCAGTGCTGCCTGGGCTAAAGAGGCAGAGCTGTATGAAGGACTGTATGCCGGCAGAGTGACAGCACAATCGAAGGATATATACAGGGTAATCAGTGAAAATGGAGAAATAATGGCTGAAGTTTCAGGCAAGCTGCGTTTTGCAGCTAAGAGTCAGGTCGATTTTCCTGCGGTCGGTGATTTTGTTATGCTTGACCGAACGGTGAATACAAACGGCAATGCGGTTATTCATCATGTGCTTTCCCGGAAAAGTGCTTTTATCCGCAAAGCTGCCGGAACTTCGCTCGAGGAGCAGATAGTTGCCAGCAATATAGACTTATTGTTTATCTGTATGTCCTTAAACAATGATTTTAATCTGCGCAGGATGGAAAGGTATCTTGCTATAGGCTGGAACAGCGGAGCTGTTCCGCTGGTTGTCTTGACTAAGGCGGATTTATGCTCTGATTTGGCTATAAAAATCAGTGAAGTTGAGAGCGTTTGTCCCGGAGTTGATATAGTCGTTACCTCAGCCTTGCAGGAAAACAGCTATTCTCAGATAATACAGTACCTTAAACCCGGTCAAACGGTTGCTTTTATTGGCTCTTCCGGAGTCGGCAAGTCTACGCTGATCAACTGCCTTTTGGCAGAGGACAGGCTCTTGACTAACGGCTTAAGAAATGATGACAAAGGCAGGCATACGACTACTATGCGGGAGCTTATCCTGTTAAAGAACGGAGCTATGGTTATTGATACACCTGGAATGAGAGAGCTGGGACTGGAAAATGCTGATTTAAATAAAACCTTCACCGATATCGTTCAGTTGGCTTCTCAGTGTCGTTTCAGTGACTGTACTCATACATCTGAGCCGGGCTGTGCTGTGCGTCAGGCCTTGGATGATGGCAGGCTTTCGCAGGAGCGATTTTTAAGCTATCAAAAGCTGCAGAAGGAAATCAAATATGACGGTCTTAATTCCCGGCAGATTGAAGCTGTGAAAATGCAGGAAATGTTCAGTGAATTTGCCGGAGTCAAAAATGCCAGGAAATATGTGAAAAAGAAAAATAAAAGAAGATAAATCTGAAATTCTAGGATATATAAAGGAAATAGCCGCTGTTTTTAGAGCGGCTATTTCAGTATTATTGTAAGGTTATTCATCGTACTTAAAGATAATATTGTTTTTTCCTGTGTTCTTAGCTTCGTATAAAGCCTTGTCACCCTTATCTACTATATCGACAAAGCTCAAATCATGACGGCTGCTGTGATAGATGCCGATGCTGGCTGAAAGCTCTACCTGCTTATCCGGGTCTTCCTTATCTGCATAGCTGCAGTGCATTAGCTGAGCGATATTTACGGCTTTCTTTTCTAAAAGGGATTTTTCTATGTCATGAAGAAAGACGCAAAATTCATCTCCGCCAAAACGGGCAATAAGGTCGTTATCATCGTTGAAAATTAAGCGCAGCTTATCTGCTGTTTGGGTTAAACATTCGTCTCCAATCAAATGTCCCAGGGTATCATTAATCATTTTAAAGTTATCTAAATCCATAAAGAGTAAAGCGTAATTATTATAGCTGTCTGTTTTTAAAATATCTTCTACCTTAGACTGAAAGGTTTTCTTATTGAAAAGTCCGGTTAAATCATCTTTTTGTGATAAGGCTTCTAATTCATTGTATTTTTTTACCTGCGAATCAATATCGACTATTTTGCCGATGATGCGGACCAATTTATTTTCTTTATACAGCAGTGCCATATTTACTTCACACCAGAGATAAGAATCATCGGCTTTTTTTATGCGAACTAGCAGTGAAGCATTAGGGCTTTGTTTGTTAAGGATATCTGACTGTAACTCGGTAATTGCTTTAATATCATCAGG
>JBJDXG010000343.1:0-1901 GCA_051866555.1 bacterium
CGGCCTATCAGTATTCATGATATCAATGCCGCTGAGGGGCAGATTACTATTTTATATCGAGTCGTAGGGGAAGGAACTAAGATTTTATCTAAGACTGCTCCGGGACAAGCTCTGGACGTTTTAGGGCCTTTAGGTCATGGCTTTACCTGGAGTGCTGCTGCTCATCATTTGGTCTTTATTGGTGGCGGCATTGGGGTGGCGCCTCTTTATGCAGCGGCTAAGGCGGCAGTAGAGGAAGGAAAGCAGGTGACCTTTCTTTTAGGTGCGGCTAAAAAGGAGCAGCTTTTATGCTGTGCGGAATTAGAAAAGCTGGGAGTAAAGCTGCATATCTGTACTGATGACGGCTCTGTCGGCTTTCATGGCAATACAGCTCAGCTTTTGGCTGAAGTAATGCAGCAGGAAGCTCCGGATTATATAGGTGCCTGTGGGCCTATGCCGATGCTGAAGGCTGTGGCTGCTAAGGCGGGAGATATTGAATGTCAGGTGTCGCTGGAGGAAAAAATGGCCTGCGGGATAGGTGCTTGTCTTGGCTGTGTCTGCAAGACTGAGCATAATGGGCAGGAATTATTCGCTAAGGTATGCTCCGCCGGGCCTGTATTTGCAGCAAAGAAGGTGAAGTGGAATGGCTGATCTGCGAGTTAATTTTGCGGGCATGAGCTGGAAAAATCCGATTACAACCGGTTCAGGAACCTTTAATTTCGGCAAGGAATACGGTGAGTATTTTGATTTGAATAAGCTGGGGGCTATTACGGTCAAGGGAACGACCAGAGCTCCTAAGCCGGGAAATCTGCCTCCTCGTTTAGCTGAAACTGCGGCTGGGATGCTTAATTCCATCGGCTTACAGAATCCGGGAGTAGAGCATTTGTTAGACTATGATCTGCCTTATTTACAGCAGTTTGATCTGCCGGTGATTGTCAATATCTCCGGCAATACGGTTGAGGATTATGCGTATCTTGCCGAAAGACTGACCGCGGATAAAGGAGTAACGGCTTTGGAGCTGAATATTTCCTGTCCTAATGTTAAGCAGGGAGGGCTGGCTTTCGGCACTAAGCCGGAGATGGCTGCTGAGGTTACCAGGGCTGTAAGAAAAGCCACTGATTTGCCGGTAATCGTTAAGCTTTCTCCTAATGTTACGGATATTACTGAGATTGCCAGAGCAGTTGAAGCTGCTGGGGCTGATGCTTTATCTCTAATTAATACCTTATTGGGCATGGCAATCGATGTTTATAAGAGACGGCCTAAGCTGAAGAACATCATGGGCGGCTTTTCCGGCCCTGCAATTAAGCCGGTAGCTGTCAGAATGGTTTGGCAGGTCAGTCAGGCTGTAAAGATACCTTTAATCGGCATGGGCGGTATTATGACTGCCGAAGATGCTTTAGAATTTATTTTAGCAGGTGCCAGTGCAGTGGCTGTGGGAACAGCTAATTTTGTTAATCCTTGTGCCTGTGTTGAAATAGCTGAAGGAATAGAACGATTTTTAGATGAGCAGGGGATTGCTTCTGTGCAGGACCTGGTAGGAAAGCTGGAGGTGTAGTGTGATGGCTCTTACAGCTAAAGAAAGGCTGATTGTGGCTCTTGATGTGGCTGACAGTGCGTCAGCGCTTAAGCTGGTCGATTTATTAAAGGATGAGGTGGGCTGTTTTAAAGTGGGCTTGCAGCTGTTTACAGCAGTTGGCCCTAAAATCGTACATGATATTGTTGCTCTGGGCGGCAAGGTTTTTCTGGATCTTAAATTCCACGATATACCTAATACAGTAATGGAGGCCGGTCTGAGTGCGGTAAAAACCGGAGCCTGGATGTTTAATGTCCATGCTGCCGGCGGGTTGAAGATGATGCAGCAGACTAAGGAAGCCAGCCTTAAATTAGCCGCAGAATTAGGCATTGAGCCGCCGATAGTTTTG
>JBJDXG010000344.1:0-1899 GCA_051866555.1 bacterium
AGAGCAGGATCAGGACTATCCCAATTCCGCCTATCGCATTCCTGATAATCAAAGAACAGCCTATCATCATTTCCAGGGCATCAGAAAATAAGCCGCCGACAACGGGAATGAAGCTGCCAACGGCAAACTTGGCAGTTTGCAGTGAAACCCCGTCACTGACAGCGGTAACCGCCCCCTGAATAAGTACCGCACCGGCAAAGATGCTGGCAAAGATGCCCATCAGCCAAAGAGCACATTCCTTGCTGAGACCGGCAAGTCTTGCCAACGGAAAGTCCTCTGATAAATGACCGATCAAGGTCAAGAGAGCTGAGATGCTGATCAGCGGCAGGACCAGATTACCCATCAGGGTACTTATCAGGCTGATTAAAAGTACAGTCACCGGCTGAAAAATACTGACGGAAACCAGGCTGCCGGTAGCTCCTAAAATAGTCAGCAAAAGAGGAACCAGAGCCTGCATTACCTCAACCATCTGCTCAATAGCTTCCTTGCCCGCAGTCATCGCTACCTTAAAGCTGCCGACAGCAAGTCCCATAACCGCCAGATAACATACAGCATGAGCCATCTTGCTCACTCCGCCGCTGCCAAAAGAGGTGCGCAGACTCTTAATCACAGCATAAACAGCCGCCAGGACGAGAAGCTTAGCTAAAAGATGCAGATTGACCACCACCTGATTGAAAAAATAGGTCATAACTCCCTGAAAAAATTTAGACAGATCCCAATTAAACCCGTTTTTAGGATGCAGAGCACTTTTCCAATTCAAATCAGGCAGATAAGCCCCAAACTCATTCTGTACCGCCATCACCTGTTTATCCAGCTCCTGTAGATTTAAAGCCCCCAGCTGCTGTTCCATCACCCCTTCCAGACTGACCTCAGCACTAGCCGGCAAAGCCCAAAGAACAACAGCCAAACAACAAAGCCAAAAGCATTTCATGGTATCAGCCCCACTATAAAATCAAAAATTCCCCCTAAAAGAGGCATGGCCAGAACTAAAATAAAGACCTTGCCGGCAAATTCGATCTTGCTCGCTATGGCATTTTCCCCGGCATCCTTACAAATTTGAATACCAAATTCAGCCAGATACGTTATCCCTAAAATCTTAATCACTAAGCCCAGATATAGCAGATTGACCTCAGCTTTACTGGCTAAGGTCTGAAAAATATCCAGCATATCAGAAATCCGTCCCAGCACCAGACCAAAAATCAAAAGACCGGCAACCAGACTAAGCATTAAGCCCATTTCCGGCCTTTGCTGCCGGACAACTACAATGAGAGCCGCTGCCACCAGGCCCAGACCAACAACCCGCATCATTTCCATCGAACTCTCTCCTTCTTAAAAGCCAAAAACACTTTTAATGTCGGCAAATAAGCGGCTGACCATAGGTATCACCATGCCCAGAACCAAAACTACCCCTAAAAGAGTCAGCATCTGGCTCTGTTCCTCTTTACCCGCCTGTTTTAAGACCATATTGATGACCGAAATAACAATGCCGATACCGGCTATTTTAAAAATCAAAGCAATATCCATCCTTCATCCTCCCGCCTAAAAAAACAAAATTACCAGCATAAAGCCAAGAGCAGTTCCAAAATACCGCCAAAGATAGGCTTTTTTCTCCCCTTCTATTTTAGCCTCTTCCTCCTGCTTTAAAAGATATTCTCGCGTTAAAGCCAGCTGCTTTAGCTGCCTAGTGCAGTCAAGCAGTCCCAGAGAAGAGCCCAGCCGCCGTAAAATTTCCCAGTCACTGCTTTTAAGCGAAAAATAAGCCTGTGATTCCTCCAAAGAAGTAGTCCAGGCTAATGAAGCATTCTGCCCCTTCTGCAGCTTATCTGCTGTTTGCCGCAATAAATTTCTTACCGGCTCATCAGAGTTATTCGCAACCCGCCTCAAGGCTTCCGGCAGTAA
>JBJDXG010000345.1:0-1897 GCA_051866555.1 bacterium
TATTCTTTTTCTAATTCAATAACAGCGTTCATCAGCGTCTCCGGGATATACTGTCCGCCGTGAATGCCGAATCTTCCTTTAGCCATAGCTTAAATCCTCCTCATAATCTCTAAAATATTCTTCATCTTTTCTTTATCCTTAACACCATTAGTTTCTATGCCGCTGCTTAAATCCAGCGCAAAGGGCTGGCAGGCAGCTAAAGCCTGCCGGATATTTTCCTCCTTCAGTCCGCCTGCCAGAAAGAAGGGCTTAGTGATTGCCGGAATCAGGCTCCAGTCAAAGGTCTGTCCAACTCCTCCGTACTGTCCCTTGCGGTAGGTATCCAAGAGAAGATAATCAGCCGAGCTTTGACTTGCCTCTGTAATATCAGCGGTTGACTGTACCCTGACCGCTTTGATTACCGGCTGGCTGACTGTTTTTTTCAGCCGGGCAATATATTCCTCCGTTTCATTGCCGTGCAGCTGAACTAAATCAATCACCTTGTCCTGGCAAAGCTCGGTTATGAGTTCTGCTTTAGCATTGACGAAAACGCCGACGCTTTTAATTTCCGGTCTTAGAAGGCGTTTTAATTCCTTTGCCCAGTCAGGAGTTACCTGCCTTTTGCTGGGAGCGAAGACAAAACCGATATAATCGGGCAGCAGCTCGTTTACTGCCAGAATATCCTCCTTGCGGCTTAGGCCGCAAAACTTCAGCTTAACCATGATTTTTTCCTTTCAGCTCATCAAGAGCTGCTTTTTTGTCCGGGCTGCGCATTAGGGTTTCCCCGATCAAAACTCCGTTTACCCCGGCCTCAGTAAGCTTTTTAATATCATCCGCCGATTTAATGCCGCTTTCAGCCACAAAGCTGATTTCCGGCGGCACCAGTCTTCTTAAATTAAGCGAATTATTCAAATCAACCTCAAAGGTCTGGAGATTGCGGTTGTTTACCCCGATGATCTTGGCTCCTGCCTTCAGTGCTTTGTCTGCTTCCTCCTCGGTATGAGCCTCGACTAAAGCCGAAAGTCCTAGGGAATGAGCCAGCTCCAAAAAGGACTGTAACTGCTTTTCCTCTAATATAGCGGCAATCAGCAAAACAGCGCTTGCGCCTAAGCATTTAGCCTCATATATCTGATATTCATCAATGATGAAATCCTTTCTTAAAACCGGCAGACTGATGAGCCTGCTTATTTCCCGAAGATATTTGCCTGAGCCCTGAAAGAAATCCGGCTCGGTCAAAACCGAAACAGCCGCCGCCCCGGCCTTTTCATATTCCTGAGCGATAGTAAGATAAGGAAAATCCTCGGCGATTACTCCCTTAGAAGGGGAAGCCTTTTTAACCTCACAGATAAAGGAAAGCTCAGGTGCGTCTAAAGCCGCCTGAAAAGGGAAATCCTTTTTTACCGGGAGAGCCAAAGCCTGCGATTTCATGCTCAAAGCCGAAACTAATTTTTTTTGCTCACTTACTCTTTTTTCAGTTGCTTTAACAATGCGGTCTAAAATCATGCTGATAACCTCTGAGAAAGCTCGACTAACTCCTGCATTTTAGCCTTGGCCTTTCCGCTGTCGATCATCTGTCTCGCTAAATCAATGGCTTCCCTGAGGCTTAAATTGCCGTCGGCAATGGTGAGAGCTAAAGCGGAATTTAAAACAACTATATCGCGCTTAGGGCCTTTTTCCCCGTCAAGGATTCTTTCTGCGATAACGGCATTTTCCTTAGGGTCACCGCCTACCAGCTCTTTCGGCTGACAATAGCTGAAGCCGTATTCAGCCGGGTCGAAAATAAATTTGTGCAGCTCGCCGTTTTTGATTTCACAGACAGTGGAAGGAGCGGTCAGAGATAATTCATCCAGGCCGTCATGCCCGTGAACGACCATGCCGCGCTTAACTCCCAGATTAGCCAGCACCCGGGCTAAAGGCA
>JBJDXG010000346.1:0-8188 GCA_051866555.1 bacterium
AGATAAGCAAAAAGAGTCCGAAGGGAATCTGCGGGGCTGATGCTGATGTGATTGTTGCCCGGAATATGCTAAGAGCCGTAGCGGCCGGAGCGGCAGCCCACGGGGCCAGAGGAAGGGAAAGCATGCTGGCTTTAAAATATGCTGCTGAAGGCAAGATAGATATTCCTATTGAAGGGGAAGCGAAGATTAAAGCGGCAGCTAAGGCTTATGGCTTGGATACGGAGGGTAAATCAATTAATGCTTTAGCCGGTGAGATTGCTGATATACTTTTAGAGGACTTATCCCGGCCGGTTCCTGCCGAGCATCGGACTATTGCTGCTTTTGCTGCCCAGGAGCGCAAGGATACCTGGAGAAAGCTGGGAATAATGCCGATCAGCACTTATCATGAGGTTTTTGAGAGCTTACATAGAACGAGTACCGGAACGGACAGTGATTGGAGAAACTTAATGCAGCAGTTTCTGAGAACCGGAGTAGCCTTTGCCTGGTCCAGCTGTCTTGGTTCTTCTATTGCCATGGATTGTCTGTATGGTCTGCCTAACCGCAGTACCTCGAAAATAAATATGGGAGCTTTGAAGAAAGGCTATGTCAATATTGCCGTGCATGGGCATTCACCGCTCCTAGTCAGAGAGATAGTCAGAATCGGCCAGACAGAGAAATTTAAAAAGCTGGCCTTGAGCAAAGGGGCTAAAGGTATTCAATTTTACGGCATCTGCTGCAGCGGCTTATCTGCCATGTACCGGTACGGCGGTGTTATTCCTCTTTCCAATGCGGTTGGGGCTGAGCTGGTCTTAGGCACCGGAGCGATCGACCTCTGGGTAGCTGATGTGCAGGATGTTTTCCCATCCATTATGGAGGTAGCTAAATGCTTTAAAACGGTTGTGGTGACTACCAGTGATTCTAATCGTCTGCCTGGAGCTGAGCATTATGGGCTGGATCATGAGCATTCTAATTTAGATCAGATAAGTGAATTGGCTTCTAAGATTGTCACCCGGGCTGTTGAGAGCTTTGCTGCCAGACGTGAGGTGCCGGTCTGCATACCGCAGTATGAGGTGGAGGCAGAAACGGGATTTTCTCTGGAATATGTAGTTAAGCATTTTTCCGGTCTGAAGCCGGTCTATGAGGCTTTAAAGCAGGGAAAAATTTTAGGGATAGTCAATTTGGTTGGGTGCAGCAATCCGCGTATTGTTTATGAAAAAGCAGTAGTTGAGGTAGCTGAGATTCTGTTGAAAAATAATGTCTTGATTTTTACTAACGGCTGCGCCTCATTCCCTCTAATGAAGCTGGGTTTTTGCTCAAAGAAGGCTTTGGAGTGGACCGGAGAGGGACTAAGAGAATTTTTGGGCGATTTGCCTCCGGTATGGCATATGGGAGAATGTTTGGACAATGCCAGAGCTTCAGCCATCTTTGCCGGTCTGGCAGGCTGTGCTGACAGGGCTATTAAGGATATGCCTTTTGCCTTTGCCAGTCCTGAATGGTCTAATGAGAAGGGAATCAATGCTGCTCTGGCCTTCAGACTGTTGGGTATTAATTCCTATCACAGCGTTCATGCTCCGATTCAAGGCTCACAGAAGGTAAGTGAATTTATGACGGAAGGGACAGAGGAGCTGCTTGGCTCTAAAATGATTGTCAATGTCGATCATCAGGCTTTAGCTCGGCAGTTAATAGATGATTTGCAAAAGAAACGTAAAAAATTAGGTTGGGAGTTGAAATAAATGAAGCTGGTTAAATTTATTCTGGTTAGTATTTTAAGTATAGTTCTGGCTGTTTCTCTGACAGCCTGCGGCAGTAATGCGGATAAAACAGCCGCAGTAAGCGGGGATAAGGAGGTCGTGCGTCTTGCTTATCTGCTGATTACCCATGCTTTGCCTGTTTTTGAAGCGGCTAAGGAAGCAGCCGAGAAAAATGATAACTTACAGATAGAATTGATCAAATACGGTTCCTGGCCGGAGCTTATGGATGCCTTAAATACCGGCCGTGTTGACGGAGCCTCTGTTTTAATAGAACTGGCTGTTAAAGCTAAAGAACAGGGGATAGATTTAAAGGGTGTTGCTTTAGGTCACCGTGACGGCAATGTTATCGTTGTGTCTAAGGATATTAATAATGCAGCTGATTTGAAGGGCAAGACTATAGCTATTCCGCACAGACAGTCATCACATAATATTCTGGTTCAGGAAATGCTGAAAAAAGCCGGTCTGTCCTTAGAGGAGGTTAAGATAGTTGAGCTTGCGCCTCCGGAAATGCCGTCAGCCCTAACTCAGAAGCAAATTGCAGCTTATTGTGTGGCTGAGCCTTTTGGGGCTAAGGCCGTAGTTTTAGGCTCAGGCAAAATATTGTATAAATCAGAAGAATTGTGGCCTGATTCAGCTTGCTGTGCTTTAGTTTTAAACGGTAAATTCTTAAAAAACAAGCCGGAAGCTGCTAAGAAATTAGTAAAAAATTATGGTGAAGCCGGTAAAACTCTAAGCTCTGAGCCTTATAAGCTGCAAAACATCGCTGCGGAATATTTAAAACAGGATAAAAAGGTGCTTGATCTTTCGCTGCAATGGATTTCTTATGATAATTTAGCTATTACTGAAGATATTTACTCGGTACTGACGGCTAAGATGAAGGAGTTTGGCTTATCTGATGCTCCTCCTGCCTATAATGACTTTGTAGATAATACACTTTTATTTTAGAAGCAGGTGAGAAGAATGAAAAAATTTTTACACGTATTGGTTGCTTTTGTCAGTGTACTTTTGCTTTGGCAGGGAGCTATCAAATTCGGCGGCTATGACCAGGCTCTTTTTCCGGCTCCTTTGGATGTTTTCTCTTCCTTTCGGGAGCTGATTGAGGATGGAACTCTGCTGATTGATATAAAGGACAGCTTGTATCGTTTTGCTGTGGGCTATGGCATTGCCGTAGTATCAGGCATAGTATTAGGCTTGGCTTTAGGCTGGCTTAACTGGCTTTGGCAGTATTTTAATCCTGTAGTTCAGCTATTCCGGCCCATATCCCCAATGGCCTGGCTGCCGTTTATTGTTTTATGGTTTGGGATAGGTGATCTTCCGGCTATCATTATAATTTTTATCGCTGCCTTTTTTCCCATTTTGCTTTCCACCGTCAGTGCTGTTGGTCATGTGGAAAAAACCTATCTGAAGGTAGCTAAGAATTTTGGCTTAAATCAGCTTCAGACCTTAGTTAAGATTATCCTGCCCTCCTCTTTTCCGGCTATTGCTACCGGGCTGCATTTAGCCTTGGGAACTGCCTGGGTGTTTTTAGTAGCCGGTGAAATGGTAGGCGCTCAGTCCGGTCTGGGTTATCTGATTATTGATGCCAGAAATAATCTGCGGCTGGATCATCTGATGGCTGCCATGCTGGTCATAGGTATTTTAGGTCTGATTTTAGACAGTCTTATCCGTTTAATAGAAAACTGGATTTTTAAACAATGGGGAGTTGTCCGTCATGAAGGAGGCCAGCGCAATGTATATTGAAGTAAATAATGTTTCTCAGCAGTATTGTCAAAACGGTGTGGTTTTTGACGCTCTGCATGATGTATCCTTGAGCATAAAAAAAGGCGAGTTTATTTGTTTATTAGGTCCGAGTGGCTGCGGCAAGACGACTCTGCTTAATGCCATTGCCGGCTTTGAGAAGGTCAATCAGGGAGAGATCTTAATTGATGGTGAAGCTGTTACTAAACCCTCTATTCATTATGTAACTATTTTTCAAAATTACGGTCTGCTGCCCTGGCGAACTGTGGAAAAAAATATAGCTTTGGGCCTGGAAAACAAGCGCTTGGCCAAAAAAGAGATTCAGGAGACTGTTCAGCAATACCTTGAACTGGTCGGCTTATCGCGCTTTGCCAAAAATTATCCGCACCAGCTCTCCGGCGGTATGCAGCAAAGAGTTGCTATTGCCAGAGCCTTGGCAGTTGACCCTGAGATACTCTTCATGGATGAGCCCTTTGGAGCTCTGGATGCTTTGACGAGAATAAAAATGCAGGAAGACCTCTTAGCCATTGTTAAGGAGCGCCGCAAGACAGTTATTTTTGTTACCCATGATATTGAAGAGGCTGTGTTCCTGGCGGATAAAATTGTGATTATGACTCCTAATCCGGGGAAAATCAAAACTATTATACCGGTTCATTTAGGTACTGAACGGGATAGAACGAGAGATGACTTTATTGCTGTAAGAGATAAGGTGTTTGCTGCTTTTGAACTGAAAAAGCCTAAAAATATTGAATATTATTTATAATTTATTCATATTTTTAAATATAATAACAAAAATACTAAAGATTAAGCTGCCGATTAATGAATTTTTATTCCTTAAATCGACAGCTAATTTTTATTATAACTGTTTATCCTGCCCGTACTAATTTTATTTATTTCTGCTGTATTTTTATCAAAAGTTAAAAACGAGAGGCAGCTGGTTATTGATATCCTTGCTGCAAAGAATTTGGTGGATATCAAGTCCTGAGGTGCGGAATGAGGCGGCGCAGCCTGATAAATAAAGCGACCACATACGGACAAATTTTTCTCCGTATTTTTCTTTGATCTTCTCCTGCTGCTTTATAAAATTATTGTACCAGTGCTCCAGGGTTAAAGCGTAATGCAGACGCAGGCTTTCTAGGTGCAGGATGTGAAAATCATATTCTGCTGTATAATAGCAGAGCTCCCGCAATGAAGGAATGCATCCGCCGGGGAAGATGTATTTTTTAATCCAGGCATTGCCCTCTTCCTCTGTCATTCCGGTGATTGAATGGAGCAGAAACAGTCCCTGGGGCTTAAGCAGCTCATTTATTTTTGCCATATAAGCATTCAGGTTATGCCGTCCGACGTGTTCTATCATACCGATACTGCTTATTTTATCATATGTTTGTTTTTCCGCTTCAAGCTCCTGATAATGCTGTAAGCGAACGTGTACCTGTCCTTCCAGTCCTAATTCCTTAATGCGCTCCCTGGTTCCCAGATACTGTTCTTCACTGAGAGTAATGCCGGTAGCCTCCACTCCATACTGCTGGGCCGCTTTGATAATCAGCCAGCCCCAGCCGCTTCCTATATCTAACAGATGCTCTCCCTTTTTAAGCTGCAACTTCTGTAAAACCCGGTCTATTTTTTGCAGCTGCGCTTTTTCAAGGCTGTCCTCAGGTGTCTTGAAATAAGCACAGGAATAGCTTAAGGTTCTGTCCAGCCATAAGGAAAAGAAATCGTTGCCCAGGTCGTAGTGCTGATGGATATTGTTTTTTTCTCTTTTTATGCTGCTGAAGTTAGGCTTGCTTTTTTTCCTTTCCGATCTGGTATTGAGAGCTAAGGTTCTGAGGACATCATCCATTGAGCCTTTGATATCAAGGTCACCCTGCATATAGGCCTCTCCCAGGATTAGTGAAGGGTCCTTAGACCTTAAGGATAAATGGGGCTGGCGATGAAAAATAATCTCAAAGGAGGAAATCTCCTCGCCAAATTCTTCTTTTTCTCCGTCCCAATATACGATGGAGAATCCGCCTCTTTTCCATTTCTTCAGCAGAGAATGAATTAATTGTTTTTCTAACATTTTAAACCTCCTAAATAATCTTAGGTTTTACTTAAAAGGTAAAAAATATTAGATAAAAATAACCCCAAAAATAAAATAATTTTTGAGGTTTGCTTGTTCTATTCTGTTATTCTGTGGTCTGCTTTGATGATATGCTCAGCAAGCCAGTCGACGATAAAATTCAAGGTATTGATCAAATATTCATCCTGATTGTTATCGATTTGGGTCAAATCAATATCCATAATTTTATCAATGAAATTTTTATGGGCTATTTTCTGAGAAAAAATCCGCATGTAATCAATGCTTTCCATATATTCCTCTTCAGCGTTAAAGTGATAAACAGTATAATTTCTTAATTCCTCAATTAAATCAACTATTTTATCATATTTATCATCAGCTGAGTCATTTTTTAAAAGGTCATAAATCTTATTGGCTAATTCAAATAATTTTTTATGCTGATTATCAATTTCTTCCAGACCAATAGCATAATTATCCTGCCATTCGAACATCATAAAAAATCTCTCCTTTAATACTTGGTTTAATTATTTTATATTATAATTATAGCATAAAGTATTTCTAATGCAATTTTAATTTTTGCTTAAGAATATTTTAATTAGTTTATTTTATTATTAATCAAAGAAGGGATGGAATAATTAATGAAATATAATATCTTGATTATTGAAGATGAAAAAGCCATAGCCAGGTTTATGCAGTTAGAGCTGGAGCATGAAGGGTATCAGGTGACTATTGTCAATAATGGCTTACAGGCTTTGACTGTTTTAGAGGAGGGGAAAATTGATTTAGCGATTCTTGACCTCATGCTTCCCGGAATCAGCGGAATAGAGGTCTGCCGCCGGGTAAGACAGTTTTCTGATCTGCCTATTATTATGGTGACGGCCAAGGATGAAACGGCTGATAAGGTTACCGGGCTCGATATGGGAGCAGATGATTATTTAACTAAGCCTTTTGCGGTAGAAGAATTACTGGCCAGAATCAGAAGGCTGCTGCGCAGGAGCCAGATCAAAGAAGAGAGGGACAGCGTTTTAGCTGCTGCTGATTTACGGCTGAATACGCTTACTTATGAGGTTACTCGTGCCGGAAAAGCAATTGATTTGACGAAGAAGGAATATGAGCTTTTACACTTTCTTTTATATAATCAGGGAATCGTTTTAAGCCGGGAAAAGATTTTGGAGAATGTTTGGGGCTATGATTACAACAGTGATACTAATATTGTTGATGTGTATATTCGCTATCTGCGCAGTAAGATCGATGAGCCTTTTACGGTAAAGTTAATTCAGACAGTCCGCGGGATAGGCTATGTTTTGAGGAAAAATGAAAAATGCTAGGCAGGAATATTAATCATAGACAGATATCAGTACGCTTGACCTTTTTTTATGCTCTGATCTTTTCTTTAGCTTTGATCAGCCTGAATGCTTTTGTTTTGTATGGAGCCAGATATTTTATTGTTTGGCAGAATGACAAGGAGCTGCAGGAAATAATTTCTCAGGTAAAATATAATATCGTCCATGCTAAGCCTTATTTTTTCGGCTTGGATTTTCATATAGGACATACCGGCTATGATTTGTTTATTCGGGATGAAAAACAGAGAAATTTAGCCTCTCTCCTGCTTTTGCCGGAAAGGATAAAGACCGAAAATATTTATAATAAAACCAAGGAAGTAGAGGTTAAGGAAATTCATTATGCTTACCGCTTAGAAAAATTTAAGGCTTCTTCTCAGGAATATGATATATTGCTGGTTAAAAATATTGAGCGGGATCAAAAATTTTTAGAGGTCACCTTCTTTTTAATGGCAGTTTCAGACTGCTTAGGTGTTCTATCGGCTATTGCGGCGGGCTTTTTGATCAGTCAGAAAATGCTGCGGCCGATAAAAAAAATCACTCAGGCAGCGGAGCAGATAAGCAGCCATGATTTAACGCAAAGGATTGCCGAAACTGGCACTGATGATGAATTGAACCGTTTGATCCAGGTTTTTAACTCTATGCTGGAGCGGTTACAAAATTCCTTTGAATTAAAAAACCGATTTATTTCTGATGCTTCCCATGAGCTGCGTACGCCGATTGCGGTTATTAAAGGCTACAGCAATCTCTTGATCAGATGGGGCAAAGAGGATGAAAAGGTCTTAGCTGAATCGCTCACCGCCATTCAGCAGGAAAGTCAGAGCATGGCTCTGCTTTTGGAGAAGTTATTGTTTCTGGCCCGCAATGATTCACACAGGCAGAAAATAGAAAAGGAGGTCTTCTCTTTAATTGATCTAACAGCGGAAGTGATTAAGGAAAGCCAGATCTTAACCGATAAAAAGGTCTTTAAAACAGAGCATAATGCTGAGGCTTTGATTTTTGCCGATAAAAAAATGCTTAAACAAATGCTCCGGGCCTTAATAGACAACAGCATTAAATTTACCGATGAAAACGGCACGATCATTATCAACAATTATTTAGCAGAGGAGGCGGTAATTATAGAAGTAGAGGATGATGGAATAGGGATTCCTGCCGAGGATCTGCCGAATATTTTTTCCCGCTTTTACAGAGTAGACGAGGCGCGGAGCAGGGAAACGGGAGGCAGCGGTCTGGGCTTGTCGATCGTTAAAACGATTGTTGATCTGCATGGCGGCAGGATAGAAGTGGAAAGTAAATTACAGCAGGGGACCAGATTTATTATTACT
>JBJDXG010000347.1:0-8150 GCA_051866555.1 bacterium
GCTCCAGCGCCGAAGGTACTGCAGGGCAGACTGTGGGAGAATAGGTCATTGCCGGTTTTATTTTTATATGTAGACCGTACTATATCTGGAGAGATGGCTGAGCGGTTGAAGGCGCTCGCCTGGAAAGCGAGTATACGGGGTTAACTCGTATCGAGGGTTCAAATCCCTCTCTCTCCGCCATGATGATTTTTTAAGCTTTCGATATTTTATCGGAAGCTTTTTTTTATAATTTTTAGAAAGGAATTGATATACCTTGAGCAAGATAGCAGTATTAGCGGAAAAACCAAGTGTAGGAAAAGAGCTGGCTAGAGTTTTAAATTGCAGGCAAAATAAAAAAAGCTATTTTGAAGGAGAAAAATATTTAGTCACCTGGGCTTTTGGTCATTTAGTTACTTTAGCTAATCCAGAAGACTATGATGACAAATATGTTCATTGGGATTTAGCCAGTCTGCCTATTATTCCCGAAAAGATGAAATTAATAGTTATAAAAAAGACTGGCAGGCATTTTGCCGAGGTAAGAAAAATTTTAAAAAGATCAGATATCAGTGAAATTATAATAGCTACTGATGCCGGAAGAGAAGGGGAATTGGTTGCCCGCTGGATTATAGAGAAGGCAGATGTGCATAAGCCGTTAAAACGTCTGTGGATATCTTCTCAGACCGATAAGGCGATAAAGGATGGTTTTAATCATTTGCAGCCGGGAAATAATTATGATAATCTTTACCAGGCGGCTATTTGCCGGGCTGAAGCCGATTGGATAGTCGGTTTTAATGTAAGCAGAGCTCTGACCTGTAAATATAATGCTCAGCTTTCAGCTGGCAGGGTACAGTCAGCAACTTTAGCTATGATCGTTAAAAGAGAAGAAGAAATTAAGTCTTTTGTGCCTAAGACCTATTATGTTGTTGAAGCTGATTGCGGAAATATGCTTTTGAGCTGGCATGATAATAAGGGTAATGAAAGAATTTTTTCTGAGGAAAAGCTGAAAAAATTGCTGGATAATTTAAAGGATAAAAAAGCTGTTGTTGCTGAGGTAACTCAGGAAAAAAAATATAAATCTGCTCCTGCCTTATATGATCTTACAGAATTGCAGCGTGATGCCAATAAATTATTCGGTTTTTCTGCTAAAAAGACTCTGTCAATTATGCAGAGATTGTATGAAAATCACAAGGTTCTGACCTATCCGCGAACTGATTCCCGGTATTTGACTGATGATTTGGTACCTACTCTGCCTGAAAGATTACGAACTCTTTTGAATGGCAATTATAAATCCTTTGTCCAAAAAATTTTACAGAATAAAATTGTGCCTAATAAAAATTTTGTTAATAACAGTAAGGTTTCTGATCATCATGCTATTATTCCTACTGAGGAAAGACCTAATTTACTTAAGTTTACTAATGAAGAATTTAAGATTTATGATTTGGTAGTTAAACGTTTTCTCAGCGTATTATTGCCGCCTTTCGTTTATTTGCAGACCAGGGTTACAGTGAAAATAGGCGAAGAAGTTTTTAAAGCTCAGGGCAAAGTTGTTCAATCAAGCGGCTGGCATGAGCTGATTAAGCCGGGAGATGAGGAAATAAATCAAAATTTACCTGTTTTAAAGGCTGGAATGCAGTTAAAGGTAAAAAAGATAAGCAGCAAAGAAAAATTAACAGCTCCGCCGGCAAGATTTAATGAGGGGACCTTGCTGTCGGCAATGGAAAAACCGTATAAATATGTAGCCGTAAAAGATGACGATGCTAAGATATTAGGTGAAACTGGCGGGATCGGTACAGTTGCTACCAGAGCTGATATAATAGAGAAATTATATAATATGTATTATATAGAGCAGAAGGGGCAGGAGATAATTCCTACCGCTAAAGGCAAGCAGCTGATTGATTTGGTGCCGGAAAAATTAAAATCTCCCATACTTACGGCTGAATGGGAAAGAAAACTGGAGCATATCAGTAAAGGAAAGCTGAAATCAAGAGTTTTTCTTGATACCATGAAGGCTTATACCCGCTCTTTAATTCAGGAGATCAAAGCCAGTAAAGATAAGTTTGTGCATGACAATATAACGCGGACTAGATGTCCTCAATGCGGAGATTTTTTGCTTAAGGTTAAAAATCAAAAGGGTGAAAGACTTGTCTGTCAAAACAGAGAATGCAGTTATAAAGAAAATATCGCCGTGAATTCTAATGCCCGCTGTCCGGAATGCCATAAAAAGATGAAGATTTATGGCCAGGGGGAAAAGAAAATTTTCATCTGCTCCTGCGGCTACAGAGAGAAATTAGCTGCTTTTCAGCAGAGAAAGAAAGATAACAGCAGTAAAATGCAGAAAAGAGAAATAAGCAATTACTTAAAAAATCAGGATTCCTTTAAAAATAATGCTTTTGCTGATGCCTGGGCGAAATTGAATAGCGATAAATGATTTTAGGAAGATGAATAAAAGCTGTTTTTTTGCTGCAGAAAGTATGTTAAAATATTAATTATACCATTAAAAAGAAAAAGAGGGGTAACTATGAGAATTTTTGAAAAATCTAAAAAATTAGATCATGTTTGTTATGATGTGCGGGGTCCGGTATTAGACGAGGCTAACAGAATGCAGGCCCAGGGAATTGATATTCTGAAATTAAACATAGGCAATCCTGCTCCTTTTGGCTTTGATGCTCCTAATGAAATTATTCATGATTTAATTTATAATGTGCGTGATGCTCAGGGATATTCTGATTCTAAGGGTATATTTTCAGCCAGAAAAGCTATTATGCAATATGCCCAAATTAAAAACATACCTAATGTTGATATTAATGATATTTATATTGGCAATGGTGTCAGTGAATTGATTGTGATGGTAATGCAGGGATTATTGAATAACGGTGATGAGGTTTTGATTCCTTCACCTGACTATCCTTTATGGACAGCAGCGACTAATCTTGCCGGAGGAAATGCCGTGCATTATATCTGCGATGAGGAAGCTAACTGGTATCCGGATATGGAGGATATACGCCGGAAAATAACTCCCAGAACGAAGGCTATTTTAATTATTAATCCTAATAACCCTACCGGAGCAGTTTATCCTAAGGCGGTTTTGGAGGAGATTGTGGAGATTGCCCGGCAAAATGATTTGATTATTTTTTCTGATGAAATATATGACCGCTTGGTGATGGACGGAAAAGAACATATATCTATTGCTGCTCTGGCTCCGGACCTATTTGTCATTACTTTAAACGGCTTGTCCAAATCTCACAGAATTGCCGGCTTCCGCAGCGGCTGGATGATGCTCAGCGGCGACAAATCACGGGTCAAGGGTTATATTGAGGGCTTGAATATGCTCTCCTCTATGCGTCTTTGTCCTAATGTTCCGGCGCAGCATGTTATACAAACAGCCTTAGGCGGTTATCAAAGCTCTGATGAAATGCTTATCCCCGGCGGCCGTATTTATGAGCAGCGCAAGGTCATTGTAGAGGCTCTCAGCCAAATACCGGGAATCAGCTTCGTTAATCCGGAAGCTGCATTTTATATTTTCCCTAAAATTGATATTAAAAAATTCAATATTACTGATGATGAGCAATTTGTTTTAGATTTCTTAAGAGAAAAGCATGTGCTTTTAGTTCATGGTTCAGCTTTTAACTGGAAAGAGCCGGATCATTTTAGAATTGTTTATCTGCCTCGTGTGGGAGAGTTAAAAGAGGCTGCTGATAAATTGGCTGACTTTTTAGCCGGTTATCGTCAGAAATAAGAAAAACCTGAGAACGTCATTTGATGTTCTCAGGTTTTTTACGCATAAAGACTTCCTTTTCAGAATATTTATGAAGAAAAGGAGGGTCATGAATGCGGTTTTATTTACGAGTGATAAGTTTATGTTTATTAATAGTGTTGCTTTCTTTTTTTTGTTTGACCAGCTTTGCCTGGGCAGCTGACGCAAAGAGCACAAATGATGGGATAATGGCTAAATCATATATTCTTATGGAAGCCGACAGCGGATATATCATCAATAAAAAGAATGAGCACCAAAATCTTCATCCGGCCAGCATTACGAAACTGATGACTTTGCTGCTGACGCTCGAAGCCATAGAGAAAGGAAAAATTGCCAAAACTGACCGGGTGATAGCGAGTGAATTGGCGATGAGCATGGGAGGAACTGAAATCTGGCTTGAGCCTGGGGAACAAATGACGGTTGATGAGCTGTTAATGGCGGCTGCGGTTGGTTCTGCTAATGATGCCTGTGTTGCTTTAGCTGAGCATATATCGGGTTCAGAGACGGCTTTTGTTAAATTAATGAACAGCAAAGCGAAAGAACTGGGTATGAAGGATACGGTTTATAAAAACAGCAATGGTTTGCCGCAGGAAGGACATCATACCAGTGCTTATGATATTGCACTTTTAGCCAAACATATGCTTAATAAGCATCCTGATATTCTGCATTATACGTCAACCAGAGAACATCATTTAAGAGAAGGCAAGACCTGGCTGGTTAATACTAATCATCTTTTAGGCAATTATCAGGGATTGGACGGCTTAAAAACAGGCTGGACTGAAGAAGCAGGCTTTTGTTTGGCTGCTACTGCTAAAAGAAAGGATCTGCGTTTGCTGGCTGTTGTTTTAGGGGAGGATACTCCTGCTGCTCGGACTAAGGATGTTACCAATCTTTTGAATTATGGCTTTGCTAATTATAAAGTAGAAAAAATAGTGAGTGCCGGGGAAAAGGTCGTGGATATGGCTGTCAAAAGAGGCGTAAAAGGCAAGATAGCTTTGCTCGCTAAGGATAATTTGAAGGCTGTGCTGCCGGCTGGAGAGGATAATAAGCTGCATAAGGAAGTATTTTTGCCGGAGAAATTGGAAGCTCCTTTAGTGCAGGGACAGGAAGTAGGGGAACTGCGGGTAAAAAATTCTTCTGGTGAAATAGTAGGCAGAATACCTGTTATTACCGGAGAAGTAGTTGAAAAAAGCGGAGTAATAAGAAATATTTTTAATTTACTAGGCTCTGTTGTTTTTTTCTGGAAAAAATAGCAGGAGTTTAATAAAGAACAGAGAATACCTATATGTAAATTTCTTACATATAGGAGGGCACTATGAAATTAGATGTGGAAAGAAAGGAAATGAATATTATTATAAGGTTATCTGGTGAATTGGATCTTTACACAGTTAATAATTTAAGGGCTGTGCTGGAAAGAGAAATGGAAGTTAAAGGAATAAAAAATCTTATTCTTAATTTAGGTAAAGTGGATTTTATCGACAGTTCTGGCTTAGGATTGATTTTAGGCAAATATAAAGCTTTAACTGAACGCGGCGGAAAGGTAGTAGCTGTTGATTTATTGCCGGTAGTAAAGAAAATTTTTGAATTATCGGGCTTACTGAAGATTATACCTATTTATGATACTGAATCTCAGGCTGTAGCGGATTGTTGAGGAGGGTAATAATGAAGAACAGAATGCAGTTGGATATTGAATCTAAGCCGGAAAATATAGCTTTATGCCGTTTGGCAGTAGCGTCTTTTGCTTCTTTAGTTGATTTAACTATTTCTGATTTAGAGGAATTAAAGGTTGTGGTTTCGGAACTGGTTTCTAATGCCATAATTCATGGTTATAAAAATGGTCCTGGAATAATTAAGATTAAAGCTGCTTACTGTGAGGAAAAATTTTTTCTGGAAATTATTGATAATGGCTGTGGAATTGCTGATGTTGTACAGGCTAAAGAACCGTCCTTTACTACGGCAGAAGGCAGGATGGGGCTGGGGCTATCCTTTGTAGAGTCATTTATGGATCAGGTAGATATAGAATCTTTTCCCGGGCGCGGTACGGCAGTGAAAATGATTAAATATTTAAGAGCTAATACAGATGACAGATAGGAAGGCTGTGATAGAGGAAAATATGCCTTTGGTTTACAGCATTGCCGGAAGGATGGTACGGGATGGCTATGAATTAGAAGATTTGATTCAAATTGGCATGATTGGTCTCATTAAAGCAGTAGATAATTTTGACCCTGCATATGGAACAAAGCTGTCTACTTATGCTGTACCATTAATTATGGGGGAAATAAGACGTACTTTTCGTGATCAGGGAACGCTCAAAGTAGGCAGAAGACTGAAATATCTGGCAACACAAATTTGGCATTGGCAGGAGGAGTTTATACAGAAAGAAGGGAGAGAACCTTTAATTGGAGAAATTGCTTTGGCTCTGGATTTGGCAAGAGAAGAGATTGTGGCAGCTTTGGAGGCTGTAAGGCCTGTCTTATCCTTTGAGCAGAAATTAAGTGTCGAGGATGATGATTTAGCTTTAATTGATTTAGTGTCAGATGAAGAAGGCTCTAATAATTGGTTGACTAAAATGGCCTTTAGGCAGGCTTTTCAAGATTTAACTGAAAGGGAACAGAAAATATTTATTTTTCGCTTCTGGCAGGATAAAACCCAGACAGAGGTGGCTAAGCTTCTGGGAGTTTCACAGGTACAGATATCGCGGTTAGAAAAGAAAATATTAAAGAAAATAAAAACTGCCTTATAATATAGAGGAGTTTTTTGGAAAACAGGTGTAACCTTATAAAAATAAGGCTATGCCTTTTCTTTTTATGTGTTATACTATAATTAAAATTAGTTGCGTGATGATATTTAGCAGTTTCAAGAAAGTACAAACTTGGGAACTCTAGTTTTTAAGAGTGCGAGGTGAAATAATGGAAAGGGTAACAAAGCAAAATAAAAGACAGGAAAATCCGCTTGCTGTTGCCCCAATACCTGGCTTGATTAGAAAATTTGCAGTTCCATCTATCATAGGTATGCTTGTAATGGCAGCTTATAATATCACAGATCAAATATTTATTGGTCATGTGGTTGGAATATACGGTAATGCAGCCACCAATGTGGTTTTTCCTGTGGTGACGATGACAACAGCATTTGCTCAGATGACCGGAATTGGAACAGCAGCGAATTTCAATTTGTGTATGGGTGCAAAGCAGGAAGAGGAGGCCCAAAAATATGTAGGTTGTGGTCTGACTTTAATGGCACTGGCTGGAATTTTTATTATGCTTTTTGTACTTGCTTTTAAAATACCGATCCTTTGGTTATGTGGAGCTACAGAAAATGTATTTCCTTATGCCAGCTTATATCTTGGCATTACTTTATTTGGTTTTCCCTTTATGCTGCTGGGAAATGCTATGAGCAATCTAATCAGAGCGGATGGAAGTCCCAGTTATTCTATGCTGTGTAATGTGGTAGGAGCAGTCTTGAATATTTTTCTTGATGCTCTTTTTATGTTTGTTTTTGACTGGGGTATCAAGGGTGCTGCGGTAGCTACAATCATAGGTCAAGTAATTTCCTTTTTAGTGGCATCCTCTTATTTCAGACATTTTAAGAGCTTTGATATTAACTTCAGGATGTTTGGAATTAAAGTAAAATATATGAATTCTATCATCAAGCTGGGGACATCTAATTTTATTAACCATATCATAATGATGACGGTCAATATTGTTCTTAACAATATGCTCAGAAAATATGGAGCATTGTCTATTTATGGAAAGGATATTCCACTTGCTGTTTCTGGAATTGCAGCCAAGTTGAACAGTATTCTTTTATCCTTTGCGGTTGGACTTGCACAGGGATGTCAGCCCATTCTCGGCTTTAACATGGGGGCAAAGAATTATGATCGTGTAAAGAATACATATAAGACGGCATTTGGTGCTGCCTTATGTATTGGTTTTGCAGTATTTGCAGCATTCCAATTGATTCCGATGCAGATTACCAGTATTTTTGGCAGTGGAGATGAGCTTTATTACGAATTTGCAGCCAAATATCTTAGAATCTATATGATGATGGTATTTCTATATAGTGTGCAGCCAATAACGGTAAATTATTTTACGGGAATTGGGGATGTAAAGCAGGGAATCATTATTTCGCTTTCCAGACAGGGATTTTTTCTTATACCGTTACTTTTGCTATTGCCTATTATCTTTGGGATAAATGGTGTTCTTTATGCAGGTTGTATTGCCGATGTGCTGGCCTGTATACTGGCAATTTCGTTGATTGCAAGAAACTTTAAGCACTTAAGCCGTTTGAAACTGGAGGAGGAGAACTCTTCGTAATCATACACAGGTATCGCAAATAGTAAGAAGCACAGTTTTGGAACAATCCTTAACTGTACTTCTTATTTTTAAATGATTAGCTTAATAAACTACGGCATCGTCTG
>JBJDXG010000348.1:0-8121 GCA_051866555.1 bacterium
CTCTTCACTAGGATTGATTAAAGCACTTCTCTTCTGCCATTTAACCTTCTCAGGCAGGGTAAGCTCTGCCGTTACAGGGCCGCGGCGCACAGAGAGCCAGCCAAGCCCTGCTATGGCCAAGTCCTCACCGCTGTTTAAGGTTACCTTTTCAGTTACTGGCTCCGGCAGAGAAGAAACGCAGGAAGAACAAGGCGGATATAATAGATCTCCGGCTCTTTCCCGAAGCAATTCCTCTCTTCTTTCCCAGCGTGTACGATGAAATTTTACTCCGCTGGCTGCAAAGGCTAAAACAACAGCATTTTCCCCTTCCAGCACAGTAAAGGAAGCCAACCCGCCTAAAAACAGCACCTGACCTTCCTTAAGCTTATAGGTTTTGCGTGATATCTCCTTCGCCGGAATCAGCTGCAGATTACAGTCCGGACAAAGGAAGTCACTCATCCGCCCCTCAGGAATCAAGCCCGGCGTATCCAACAGCTTTACCTTCTCCCGCAGCAGATTAAATACAGTTACCCCTAGGGTAGTGCCGGGAAATTTGGAAACAGTAGCGTTTTCTTCTCCTGACAGGCAGTTCAGAAGGCTTGATTTGCCTGCATTAGTCATGCCCACAATCGCAACCGTCCTTTGCGGACCTAAAAAACGCTTCCAGGAATTTTTCAGCTCTTCAATCCCTGATTTTTTCCGACTGCTCAATAAAACTGTTTTCACCGGCCGGTGAGAAATTAAGAGCTGACCTTCCAGCCATTTTTTAATTTCATCAGTCCCGGTTTTTTTCGGCAGAAGGTCAGTCTTGCTGACCGCCAAAATCCAGGGCTTACCCTGAAACAGGCTTATGATTTCCGGCTGCCAGCTGCCGGCAAAGTCTATAATATCCACCACATAAACGATCACTTCAGCGCGGTTTATCCCTTCCTTGACGGTTTTTAAATAATCCTCTTTAGAAAAATCCAGAGGTTCAAACCGGGCATAATTTTTTAAGCGATAGCACCGCTGACAAATAATATCCTCCTCCTGCTCCAAAAGAGCCATTGGTACATAACCGGGCTTACCGGAATCTGCTGACTGCAAATCAATTCCGCAGCCCCTGCATTTTTTTCTCAAGCTCTTCCCCCCTTATACCTTTTTCTTAACCCATAAAGAACAACTCTTTCCAGATTTCTGGTCACCAGCTTAGTCGCCCAGAAATCATGATTAGTCAAAGGCTGAACTAAAATCGTATATAACCCTAAACGATTGCCGCCCAGGACATCAGTAAAGATCTGATCACCAATAATACAGGTCTCCTGCGGCTGAAAGCCGTATTCCTGCATGGCCCGCCTAAAGCCGCCTGCCAGCGGCTTTTTCGCCCGGCAGACAAAAGGCAGTCCTAATTTTTTCGCTGCCGCACCAACTCTCGGCGGTTTATTATTGGAAACGACACAAAGCTGAAAGCCCAGACCTTCAGCCTCTCTCAGCCAGGCAAGAATATCCTTTCTTGCCTCCTGCTTATGCCATTCAAGCAGAGTATTATCCAAATCCAATAAAATAAGCCTGATTCCTTTATTTTTTAAATTCTGCAAATCAATATCTAAAACAACCTTATGGTACTCATTCGGATACAGCAATATTTGTTCTTCCTTTCTCCTCACGCTGTGATAAAATCATCGCGGCAAACAATAGTGCCGAGCCCAGCAGCATCTGCAAGCTAAACGGCTCCCTTAAAAAAGCACAGGCAAAGGCCGCTCCAAAAACCGACTCCAGCGAAAAGATGATAGCGGTAACAGAATTGCTGACATCTCTCTGAGCCCAGGCCTGCACAATAAATGCTCCGGTAGTAGCAAAAACAGCTAAAAACAGCAGCGTAACCCAGACCTGCCAGGGTAAATCAAGCTTCATACCGCTGCCCCAAAAAGCCGCCGTACTGCACAGCAGAGAGACCGTCAGCATTTGAAAAAAAGCCATCCTGATATAATTGATCTCTTTCGCAAAACGACCGATACAGATAATCTGCAAAGCAGCAAAAACAGCTGAAATAAGCGCCAAACAGTCACCCAGGCCAAAGCTCAAAACATTGTCTTCCGTAAAACTTAAGCAGCCCAGGCCAATTACCGCCAAAAAGGCACTGCCGACAGCGTAAACAGTCAGCCTCTGCCGGAAAAAGATCCAGGCAAAATAAGGCACCAGCACAACATACAGTCCGCAGATAAAAGCATTTTTCGAAGCCGTAGTGTAATTCAGTCCCCAGGTCTGGGTAAAATAAGAAAGACAAATAGAAATACCTAAAAGGCAGGAAAGAATTGCTTCCTTCCTGCTCGTCTGCCGAATTACCTTATAATAAAAGAGCAATAAAAACATGGAAGCCAGCAGGAAACGCAAGGCCAGGTAAGCCGCTGTCGGCAGATAATCCAAGACATACTTGCCCAGGCCAAAGGTCGTTCCCCAGATAAAGCTGACTCCTAAAAGAGCCCATTCCTTTTTCCCCAATTTTCTTCTCCTCTTCCAATAGCTAAAATCAATTGCCCAGACCGCGCCAAACCTCCTGAATAAAACAGGTCTCTATTAAAGCCGCGGAATAATTGCCGCCCAAAATACAGCCCCGCAGTCTGGCAAGTCCCTGGTCTATTTCACCAACCTCATCATAAGAAACTCCGATCATTATCCTCCGGCGTATTTTAGCCCAGGCCTTATCCGCCCGGCCCAATTCCTCAGCCAGTTCAGCCGTTTCACCATTAAGCAGATTTTTTTCTATCTTCTTCAGTGAACCGTACAAATCGTCATCAGAACCCAGACTATGTTTAAGCAAAACATCAGAATGCATGACAAAAGTAAACACAGCCAGCAGCAAAACAGGAATAACTATATATAATACTTTATTTTTCATGCGAAATCATCCCTTAAAACCTGCTTGTCTACCTTGTCACGATATAAATCCAGGTATAACTCGCCCTTAGTATTTAAAGAAGCTAAAAATACCTCGCTCACATCGTGCACCCCCTGCTTTTTTAACTGCTTGTTAAGCCAGCTGCGGCTTAGATTAAGCTTAGCCAGATTAGGCTCGATCAGCACACCGTCATAAATTATCTGGGCACTCAGTCCCTGATAATCTGTCTTTAATTTCATATCCTGCGGAGTCAGGGGCAGATACTGCGTTTTTTTCAAAATAGAAATCTGACCGCTGACCTCCAGAACAGCAAATTCCACCTCGGAAATATCAAAAACTCCCTGACTTCTCAGCTGTTCTAAAAGATCGGATAAACGATAACGCATTCTTTTCATGCTGCTTTCCAAAATCTGCCCATTGGCAATCAAGACTACCGGATCCCCGTCGAGATATTTGGAAAACCATTGGGACTTGACTGTAATCCATTGAGTGAAAAAGACGAGAAAGCTCCAGACAAAGATTCCCACCCAATGCGGCCAGGCCCTGCTGTCCAAATCAGTAGTCAGGGTTGAAGCAGTTGAGCCAATAGTTATGCCCAAAACGTAATCAAAAAAAGTCAGCTGACTGATTTGCTGCTTGCCTAAAAGTCTGGTAAAAATCATTAAGGTTATATAAGCAATACAGCTCCTGATGACAACAACCAGTGTTTGTTCCATACTTTCTACCTCCTTAAGGCTTAGTATGGACACAAGCAGAAAAAAATACAAGCCGAAAAGATTTAAGTCTTCTATTTATAAATTCTCGGCACCCGGCGGCGAATCATACAGGAAACTTCATAATTAATAGTTCCCAGCTTGTCAGCCAGTTCTTCTATCGTAATTCTTTCCTCTCCCTGCGAACCGATTATGACCGCCTCATCACCTATTTCAGCCTCCGGCACAGAGGTTACATCGATCATGCACTGATCCATGCAGACCCTGCCGGCCAAGGGCACTCTTACTCCATGCACTAAAAATTCACCCTTGCCGAAATACAAGCGGCTGTAGCCATCGGCATAGCCAAGGGTAAGGGTGGCGATCCTTCTCTTGCCCACAGCCCAGTACTTCCTGCCATAGCTTATGCTCGTTCCGTCTTCTACCTCTTTAATATGTACTATACTGGCCTTCCAGCTCAAAACAGGCTCTAACGCCAAACGCTTTTTATCCACCTCTTCTGACGGATACATCCCATATAAAATAACGCCCGGACGAACCATATCAAGATAAGTATCCGGCAGTTCCATAACTGCTGCACTGTTAGCCGCATGGCAGCAGGGAGGACATATTCCTTTTTGCTGCAAGGCAGTACGAACCTTACTGTAAAGAGCAAACTGCTCTGCCGTATAGGTTTTATCCTTCTCATCAGCCACAGCAAAGTGAGTAAACATTCCTTCCACTGTCAAAAACGGCAAATCAGCCAATTGCTCAATAAACTGCACAGCCTCTTTGGGCTGCACTCCGATTCGTCCCATACCGGTATCAAGCTTTACATGCACCTTAACCTTTTTGCCCTGCTTTTGGGCTGCTGCATTAAGGCTTTCCGCCATTGCCCGGTTATATATCGTCTGGGTAAGGTCATAACGCACAACGTCTGCAGAATCCTCAGTAAATCCTAAAATCAGAATAGGAGCCGTAAAACCGGCCTCCCTCAGCTCTATAGCTTCACTCAAAACAGCCACCGCCAAACGATCTGCTCCGTTAGCTAAAGCAGTCCTGGCCGCAGGAATCGCTCCGCAGCCATAAGCATCAGCCTTCACCACCGCTGTCATTAAAACGTTTTCCGGCAGCAAAGCTTTAATCCGCCGTACATTTCCAGCCAGAGCCTTTAAATCTATTTCAACCCAAGTTGAACGTTGCCAATTACTCATCTCATTCGCCTCTCTTCTTTATCATTCTATCAAATTTAGATGAGTAATTCAAATAAAAAACTGCCGGCAGTGTTTTGCCGACAGCTTAAAGCCCGATTAACTGAAGCAGTCTAATAATTTTTCATAATTTACCCGCCATTCCTTTTTCATCAAAGGATTAGCCTTAGTTTTCCATAAGGCCTCCGGCCCCGTCATTCTCCTTAGATCTAACTGAAAAGAATTTTTCTGCATTTTTACCACCTGAATATTTTTATTGTTGCTGACCTGAAAGCATTTGACTAAATTAGGTGAAACAAGCATCACTGTACAGAAATTCTCCGCCGCCCGTACCTTCAGTACATTAGATAAAATAGCTTCATAGAACTGCGGCTCAATCTCCTGCCACTCATTAATTACAATGTACCGTTTATCAGGCAGCTTCTGTAAATTTTTGTGATACAGCAGGCCGGCTGTATATTCCGGTTTTAAAATATCATGCTGACCAATAACAGCCACTACGACTGTTTTATCGTTTTTTTGAAAATAATATAAATTATCGGCTGCTTTCTTCAACTTAGCACGATTTTTCAATATCTCCCGCGGATTAAAGATCAAATCAAAATTCTTATTCAAATTCTCTTCCTGATTGATAAACTCATCAATCCCTGAAGGCTTTTGGGCAAAAGCCGCTGATTTCTCCGGCCGGAAAACATATAAACCATCATAACAGCATAGACTCTTCTCCCCTGCTGAATTGACAATACTATAATCAAGTGCCGCTCCATTAGCATCATAAGCAAAAACATAGGCTTTCTGCTTTTTTCTGGGATTAGAATAAGCCATAGTCGATAAAACCGTGCACTTATTTTCTATCGCCCGAACCTTATGATAATAGCTCCATTTTTTATAATCTACCTGACCTGAGCTGCTGTTGATTAAAATATCAACCTTTTTGCGGCCATACAGCCTGCTGAAAAGAGGAAAAACAGCATCATCAAAGATAGTCTGTCCAATTAAAAAGCCTCTCAGCTTAATCGGAGAAAAAACCCGCTCTACCAGTTCTGAAAATTTAGCTGAATCAAGCAATGATTTTTCAGTAGCAATCTGTTTCCAATAGTAATGACTTCTCGTTTCCTGCTTTCTTGCCCGCGGGTTCAAATAACAGGAATAAACCCTGCCGTTTTTATCACTGCGGCTTAAAATAAGCGGACAGCCAGACTGTTTGATTATTTTACCCATAATATTTTCCAATTGCTTTCTGGCAAACCTGTCTTCCCCGCTAACCTGCAAAGCAATCTTTTCCAGTTCCTGATCATAAGGAGTATAAGCACCCTCCGGCAAAACCAATAAATCCAAATTACTTCTTTTGGCAGCCTGCAGCATTTGAAAAAACTTTTCCTGCATTTCTGATTCATCTTTAGTTTTGTCCTGTAAATACATTCCTATTTGCATTATGTCACCTCCATATTATATTAATATTATTCCATTATTACCTTTTTATTCCTTTTTTAAATTAAAAATAATCTTTATTCAAAAGTTAAATTTTATTAATTATCTATTGTCAAAAAAAGTAAATGTGTGCTATAATTTCTTTAAAGGAGGGGAAGAAGAATGAGCAATGAAGAACAGATATTAAATATACTAAACCAGATAAATAACAGACTGGGCAGCTTAGAAAATCGAATTGATAAATTAGAAAACAGATTCGATAACCTGGAAAACAGATTCGATGTTTTAGAAAACAGATTTGACAAACTAGAAAAGAGATTTGACGTTTTAGAAGGCAGATTTGACAAACTAGAAAAGAGATTCGATATTTTAGAAGGCAGATTTGACAAACTGGAAAACAGATTTGATGTTTTAGAAGGCAGATTTGACAAACTGGAAAACAGATTCGATGTTTTAGAAGGCAGATTTGACAAACTGGAAAACAGATTCGATGTTTTAGAAGGCAGATTTGACAAACTGGAAAACGGATTTAACGTTTTAGAAGAAAGAGTGGATAATATAGAAGGACAGCAAAAAGAAAATATCACTGTCCTCAGAGCCTTAGAACACAGAGCAGAAGAAAACAGTGCTAAGATTGAAGGCATGTGCATTAATAATGCCAAGGAATTCGGCGAAATAAAAGCCAGTATTAACCGTTTAGAGGGAAAAATAGATGATATTTCCTTGGCTGTCAATGAGCATGAACAGGCTATCTTCAGATTAAAGAAAAAAGCTCATATTATATAAAAATTTGAGTTATCACATTGAACCCCCAGAGATGCGACCTCTGGGGGTTCTTAGGCTAATTGTTATTTAATACTTAAATATCTCTATTTTTTGCTCTAAATCAGAGGCTAAACCGGCTAAGTCATTAGTTGCGGCTGAAACCTCCTCAATCCCTGCTGTTTGCTCTTCTATCCGAGAAGCTACTTCAACCAGATTCTTAGAATTCATATCAATCATAGCTAAAAATTGAGTTAAATATGCTGAAACATTCTCCATTTCTTCTTTTACTTCACCTACAGAATTAACCATTTTTTGGCCGCAAATTAAAGATTCATCAACCTCCCGCAAGATACAGTCAAAGGCCTCTCCCGCTTTATTAACTGCGGTAACACCGTTTTTAACTTCATCCTTACCCTGATTCATACTGTTAACGGTATCTTCCGTATTACTTTGAATTTTCTCTACTAAATCAATAATCTTGGAAGAGGAAATCCTGGTCTGCTCTGCCAACTTTCTGATTTCATCAGCCACAACCGCAAAGCCCTTGCCCTGTTCCCCTGCTCTGGCAGCTTCAATAGCCGCATTTAAGGCCAACAGATTAGTCTGTTCGGCAATAGCTGAAATAGTATCAACTATCATACTGATTTCCTTAGACTGCTCACCTAAGGCAGTGACCACCTGAAACATATAGTTCATTTTATCAGCAATGCTCTGCATCTGCATAACTGCCTGATGAATAACCTTTCCTCCCTGATTGGACAAATCAGCCATCTTACCCGCCTGAGCCGCTGAACTGTGAATATTGTCTTCCAAATCAGAAATCCCCTCAATTGCCTGTTTAACTATTAAAGAGGTTTTTTCCGTTTCATCCGTCTGCCTGTTGGACTGTTCAGAAATATCATTCAACCTGCCCGCAGCCTCAGATACAGCTGTACTGCACTGCTCTGAATTATCACTCAGCTGATTTGAGGAATCTCTTACCCGTTCTGCATTATTACTAATTGATTTAGCCAGCTCTCTTAAGCGCAGCACCATATTGTTAAAGGCTTCTGCAACCTCACCGATTTCGTCATGTACTTTAACCTGTAAAAGCTTAGTTAAATCACCATCACCAATAACTCTGGCCTCATCAGCCAACAAACGCAGAGAAAAGGTCATCCACTTG
>JBJDXG010000349.1:0-8110 GCA_051866555.1 bacterium
ATGACTCATATCCGCCATATTGAAGAATAATATTTTTTATTATATGACGATTTTCATAAGAAATATTATTAGAATCTCCTAAAGTAATTCCATTTTCTGTATAACATCTTCTTACTTCTGGACAAACAGGCCCAAATTTCCAGCCTTCAAATTCTTCAGAAAACATAGGATTTCCTGTTATAGCTAATGACTCTCGCTGGGTAAGATATAATAGTTTATGCAGTTTTAACTGGTCAATATTTTCTCCTGAGATATTTTTATATTCAGAAAAAATATATTGAGCAACATCAAGTATTTTTTCCATTATAATCACCTCCTACAGGTTCTTTTTATATATTATATCACATTAAAATAGAGTCTTGGGTTTTAAATTTGAAAAAAATTGTACCTTATTGTTTCTTATTAGTTAAGTTTATATACATTGTTAATAAATTAGATTTAAATAATAGTTTTAACGCATTTTTTAAGGCATGATTCTAATGATTGAAAATCTTCTTTTGTGTACCAGTTATACAAACTCGTATTAAATTCCTGCATATTTTCCTTTTCTATTATCAGAATCCCACAGCCATTTTCTATTAATATTTTATTAGCTGCCAACAATGATGTTCTTTTATTTTCATCCCAAAACAGTTGCTGTTTACATCCATAAGCAAAATAATGCACGGCTCTGTCAACCGGATTTTCGATTCTCAAAATTTTATCAATATCATTAATGACTGTTTTTTCTATTGGAATTGGTGGAATATATTCTCCCACATCTACTCTTCCGGTTCTTAATGTCCCCCAATTGAGACTTTCATTTCTGGCTATATACTCATTTATTTTACATACAAAGTCAAGATTAAAAGATTCGGTTATATTATTAAGAACGTATTTCCAGCCATCCCGCAAATTAAGCACTGTCTGAATATCATCTACGCTGACACCGTTAATCACTGCTCCGTCAATGATGGTCTGAGTTTGGGGAAAGGTAACATTACAGCCTTCTATTTTAGCGGCACTGTAAATGCTGTTGACCAATACTTTTTTAGCTAGAAAAATATTTTCTTGCAGAGTCAACATATTTTAACTACCTCCTGTTTTTATAATTATAACATATAAAAAATTCCTGCATAAGATTTTATACAGGAATTTTTTATTAGATTAAGCAAAATATTTAACTCCGGAAACAAACAGCTTCTGGTCCTTATTGCCGGGAACATTACGATAAATACCATTCTGCAAACGTTCAGAATGTCCCATTTTACCTAAAACTCTGCCGTCAGGACTGGTAATTCCTTCAATGCCCCAAACAGAACCGTTAGGATTTCCTTCAATATATTGGGTTGCGATCTGACCGTTAGCCAGCAATTTTTCTGCAGCTTCCTGACTGGCAATGAAGCGGCCTTCACCATGGGAAATCGCAATAGTATGTTCCTCTCCGGCTTCTGTCTCACTGAACCAAGGAGACAGAACTGAAACGACCTTAGTTTTAACCAGACAGGAAATATGTCGTCCAATCTGATTATAAGTCAAGGTTGGTGAATCAGCTGTCAGCCTGCCGATTTTTCCTTCCGGCAAAAGTCCAAGCTTGATCAAGGCCTGGAAGCCATTGCAGATGCCTAAAATCAAACCGTCACGCTGATACAGCAGCTCATGCACAGCTTCCATCAAACGCGGATTGCGGAAAACTGCGGCAATGAATTTTCCGGAGCCTTCCGGTTCATCACCGGCACTAAAGCCTCCTGGGAACATGATTATCTGCGCTTCCTTAATTCTCTTCTCCATTTCCAAAACCGAATCAGCAATATCATTTCCGGTCAGGTTGCGGAAAACAAAGATATCAGGATCAGCTCCGGCCCGTCTGAAAGCAGCAGATGAGTCGTATTCGCAGTTAGTTCCCGGAAAAACAGGAATAAATACTTTAGGCCGTGCGATTAGAGAAGCAGGCTTTTTAGTATTGCGTTCAGTGAATAACGGCAGGATTTTTTCCGGTTCACTTTCAGCTTTAGTTGGGAAAATCCTTTCTAAAGGACTCATCCAGGCTTCAAGCAATTCATTCAAATCAAGCGCTAATTTATTTACCTTAATCAGATTTTTATTTATAGTCTGACCTAACAGCCGATAATTCAAGCCGGCTAATTCCTTTTTAATATTCAAATCTGCCGGAAGCTCTAAAATAAGCGAGCCTAAATTCGGCATGAATAAATCTTCATTACTCATTTCCTTGGTAAATTTAAAGCCTATTTTATTGCCGAAAGCCATTTTACTTACAGCTCCGGCTAACCCACCGGCTTTAACTGTTGAACCGGACAGGATTTTTCCTTCCTTAATTAACTGCTGAACATTAACGAGATTAGCTTTTAAAGCTTTAAAATCAGGCAGCTCAACTTCATTCCTCATTAACGGCAAAAGCACGACCTGATTTTTGGCCGCCTGAAATTCAGCAGGCAGAGCCAAAGCTCCTTTAGTCATGCCGACTGCAAATGATACTAAAGTTGGCGGAACATTTAGATCCTTAAAGGTTCCTGACATACTGTCTTTACCGCCGATAGCCGGAATGCCCAGCTCTTTTTGTACCGTAAAAGCTCCTAAAAGCGCACTGAAAGGCTTGCCCCAGCGCTCAATATCCTGTCCCAGCTTTTCAAAATATTCTTGCAGGCTCAAACGAACCCGGCTGTAATCGCAGCCTAAAAGAACTGTTTTAGCCACAGATTCAATTACAGCATATAATGCACCGTGGAAAGGACTCCAATCAGCCAGATAAGGATTATAGCCGTAAGCCATAGCGGTAGCATCATCAGTTTCCCCATTTAAGAGCGGCAGCTTAGCTACCATACCTTCAGTCGGAGTCAGCTGCTCCTTGCCGCCTAAAGGCATAAGGACAGTTCCTGCCCCGATTGTGCTGTCGAATCTTTCAATTAAGCCCTTTTGGCTGCACACATTAAGGTCCTGTAAGTTAGCGATCCAGGCTTGTTTTAAATCAGTATTCTTTGGTACTGCCTGTTTAAAGTAATTTTCCTCACTCTTCGGTGGTACGACTTTTATTTTAGTTTCTTGTTTTACCCCATTAGTATCTAAAAATTCACGTGATAGATCAACAATCGGTTTATTGCGCCAAATCATTTTTAATCTGGCTTTTTCAGTGACCTCAGCCGCAACAGTAGCCTCCAGATTTTCTGCTTTAGCCAGCCGTAAGAATTCCGGCAAATCTTCCTTAGCAATAACTACTGCCATTCTTTCCTGTGATTCGGAAATAGCCAGCTCTGTTCCGTCAAGTCCGGCATATTTTTTCGGCACCTTATCTAATTCGATTTTCAGACCGTCTGTCAATTCTCCGATAGCTACCGAAACTCCTCCGGCTCCAAAATCATTGCAGCGTTTAATCATCCGGCTGACCTGAGCGTTGCGGAAAAGACGCTGGATCTTGCGTTCTGTCGGCGGATTTCCCTTCTGCACTTCAGCACCGCAGTTTAACAAGGATTCCTCAGTATGCTCCTTGGAAGAACCGGTAGCCCCGCCGCAGCCGTCGCGTCCTGTCTTGCCTCCCAAGAGAACTACTAAATCACCTGGCACAGGGCGTTCTCTGACTACATTTTCTTTCGGTGCAGCCGCAATAACTGCCCCAATTTCCATTCTTTTAGCTACGAATTTCGGATGATAGGTTTCCGCAACCAAGCCGGTAGCCAGACCGATTTGATTGCCGTAAGAGCTGTAACCGGCTGCTGCACCGGTAGTAATTTTTCTTTGCGGCAATTTGCCCGGCAGAGTTTCTGCAACTGTCGCTCTGGGGTCTGCCGCACCGGTTACCCGCATAGCCTGATAAACATAAGAACGTCCGGACAGCGGATCACGAATCGCTCCGCCAAGACAAGTAGCTGCTCCCCCAAACGGTTCGATTTCTGTCGGATGATTATGAGTTTCATTTTTAAACATAACCAGCCATTCTTCTTTACCGTTTTCAGTTTCTATTTCCGTAACTATGCTGCAGGCATTGATTTCCTCCGATTCATCTAAATCAGACAGCTTGCCGTCCTTTTTCAGCTCCTTAGCCGCTATAACAGCAAGATCCATCAGGCACATGTCCTTTGGCTCCTTGCCGTAAACCTTAGAACGTGATTTCTGATATTCTCTGAAAGCACTTTGAATCATCAGGCTGTATGGATCATCCTCCCAGACAATTTCATCGATTTTGGTAGAAAAGGTAGTATGACGGCAGTGGTCAGACCAATAAGTATCTATGACCTTAATTTCAGTGATTGTCGGATCTCTCTTTTCCTTCTTCTTAAAATATTTCTGACAAAAAGCGAGATCATCAAGACTCATAGCCAGTCCCATTTTTTGATGGAAGTCTTTTAAGCCAGTTTCGCTCATTTCTTTAAAGCCCCAGAGTATCTCCACATCCTCAGCGGAAACCTTTTCCTGCTGCAAGGAGGTTGGTTTGGCCAAATCAGCTTCTCGAGCTTCGACCGGATTAATATAATATTTTTTAACCGCTGTAAGCTGTTCATCGGAAATTTCTCCATCTAAAACGATGACCTTGGCTGAAGCCAGAGAAGATTTATCATTCTGGTCAATTATTTGTAAGCATTGAACAGCAGAATCCGCTCTTTGGTCATATTGCCCCGGCAGATATTCCACAGCAAAGACCTTCTCTTTTCCGGTAAGAGGCAGCTCCTCCTCGTAAACGAGATCAACCGGAGGCTCAGAAAAAATAATATCTTTAGCTCTTTCATAAATAGCGGCATTGGATAAGGATATATCATAACGATTGATTATCCTTACCCCTGTCAGTTGTTCAATTCCCAGGTTATCTCGCAAATCATGGTATAAGCTTTTAGCTTCTACAGCAAATTCAGGTTTTTTTTCTACAAAAATCCTTTTTATCGCTTTCATTGCTGTCCTCCTAAACTTTTTACTACTGCGGCACACCGAGGACATAATTCAGGATGTTCTTTATCCTGGCCTATTGCTTCACTGTAAATCCAGCAGCGGGTACACTTGGTTCCGCTGGCTTTTTTCACAGCTACAGCTGCTATATCACCCTTTTCAACGTTTTCCGGAGGAGCAGCAGATAATAAATTAACCTGTGATACGATAAACAATTCAGCTAATTTATCTTTATACTGCGTAAAGAAAGCAAAATCTTCCGGTTCCAGATAAATGTCCAAGGCTGCGTCCAAGGATTGACCGATTGTCTTTGCTGTTCTGGCTAATTCCAGAGCTTTGGCTGCATCCTTTTTCAAAAGCAGTATTTTATCCCAGCGCGCTTCTAATTCCGCATCCTGATAATTCTTTTTGGATTCAGGCAGCGTAGTCAGGAAAACGCTCTTTTCCTCCCGACATTCTTCAGGCAGGAACTGCCAGATCTCTTCTGCTGTATGAGTAAGCACCGGAGCGAACAGCTTAACCAGAGTAATCAGAATTTCATACATCGCAGTCTGAGCTGAACGGCGTTCTGCTGAAGCAGGAGCTGCGGTATATAAGCGGTCCTTTAAAATATCCAGATAGAAAGCACTCATATCTACGGCACAGAAATTATGAATACCATGATATAAAATATGAAATTCATATTCTTTGTAAGCAGTTATTACCTTATCGGTCAGCTGCTGCAATTTTAATAAGGCCCAGCGGTCGATTTCTGCCATATCTTCGTATTTAACAGCATCGGTCTTTGGATTAAAATCAGCAATATTGCCTAAAATGTAACGGCAGGTATTTCTGATTCTGCGGTAAACCTCGGACATTTGCTTTAAAATATCCTTTGATACTCTGACATCGTTTTTAAAATCAGAAGAAGCTACCCACAAGCGAAGCACATCAGCCCCTAATTCCTTGATAACCTTAGACGGATAGATAACATTGCCAATAGATTTAGACATTTTCTTGCCTTCCCCGTCAACTACGAAGCCATGAGTCAAGACTGACTTATATGGTGCTTCTCCTCTGGCAGCAATGGAAGTCAAAAGAGAGGACTGGAACCAGCCGCGGTGCTGATCGCTTCCTTCCAAATAAAGATCAGCCGGACGGCTTAAGCCCTCACGGGTTTCCAAAACAGCAGCATGGCTGCTGCCTGAGTCAAACCAAACATCCATAATATCAGTTTCCTTGCGGAATTTTTTGCCGCCGCATTTGCAGGTAATATCTGACGGCAGGATTTCCTCAGCAGTTTTGGCAAACCAGGCATTAGAGCCTTCCTTTTTAAACAGCTCAGAAACTGCCTTGATAGTTTGGTCATTGATTAAAGGCTCACCGCATTCTGTACAATAAAAAATAGGAATAGGCACACCCCAGACACGCTGTCTGGAAATACACCAGTCGGAGCGGTCGGCTACCATGTTGTGGATCCTGTCACGTCCCCAGTTAGGAATCCATTTAATCTCATCTATAGATGCCAGAGCTTCTTTTCTGAAGCCGTCTACTGAAGCAAACCACTGCTCGGTTGCCCGATAGATAACCGGCTTCTTACAGCGCCAGCAATGCGGATATTGATGCAAGAATTTGCTGACTGCCACCAAAGCTCCGCGTTTTTTCAAATCCTCAATAATCACTTCATTGGATTTAGAATAAAACATTCCTTCTAAGCTTCCGGCCTCAGCCGTAAATTTGCCCTGATCGTTTACCGGAGCTAAAATATCCAATTTATATTTTAAACCGACTAAATAGTCATCCATACCATGTCCCGGTGCGGTATGAACACAGCCTGTACCCTGTTCCAAGGTAACATGATCGCCTAAGATCAAAAGCGAATCACGTTCCAGGAAAGGATGCTGGCATTTAGCGTATTCCAGTTCACTTCCGTTTACCGTTTCCAGAATCTCATATTCGGTAATTCCGGCAATCTTCATCAAATCGTCAGCCAGATCACGGGCTGCTACCCAAATTTCATCGTTCACTGCAATAAATACGTAATCAAAAGCCGGATTCAAAGCAATCGCATTGTTAGCCGGCAAGGTCCAAGGAGTAGTAGTCCAGATTACGACAAAGGTTTTGCCCGGCTTAAAGCTTTTAAATTTCTCCATGCCTGATTTAACGGCAAATTTAACATACAGAGAATAAGCCTCTTTTTCGGCATATTCAACTTCTGCTTCTGCTAAAGCAGTTTCACAGTCAGGACACCAATATACCGGTTTTAAACCACGGTAAATATAGCCTTTTTTAGCCATTTCGCCAAAAATCTCGATTTGCTTGGCTTCATATTCCGGTTTAAGAGTAAGATAAGGGTTGTCCCAATCTCCCCAGACACCAAGCTGTTTAAATTCTTCCCGTTGTATATCACGATATTTTAAAGCATATTCTTTGCATTTTTCCCTTAATTCCAGAGGATTCATCGCATGACGGTTCAATTTCGCATCCTTGATTGCTTTCAGCTCGATAGGCAGTCCATGAGTATCCCAGCCGGGAACGTAAGGAGTATCATAGCCCATCATGGAATGTGATTTAAGAATAATATCCTTAAGTATCTTATTCATGGCAGTACCCAAATGAATATCACCATTAGCATAAGGAGGTCCATCATGTAAAATAAATTTAGGCAGCCCCTTCTTTTTTTCACGTGCCAGTTCATAAAGCTTATTTTCCTGCCAGAATTTTTGAATTTGCGGCTCTCTCTTTGGCAGATTAGCCCGCATTGGAAAATCCGTTTTCGGTAGATTTAATGTTTTGCTGTAATCCATTTTTTCCTCCTTAAATAAATTTAAATAATAATAAAAAAACTTCACATCCCCTGAAGGGACGAGAAGTTCTCGCGTTACCACCCTAATAGTCATTTCGACCACTCAATGACAGATAACGATGTCAGCCGGCTTTGCTTACTCTTTTCAGCTTGCAACTCAAGGGTGATCTTCACTACTTAACTTTGTTTCAGGCTCGCACCGTCCCTGATTCGCTGACCAAATTACCATAGCTACTCTTCCCTGTCCTAGTTTTTCCCATAATAATTTTTATTATAGCATAATCACCGATTTTTCGTCAACCTGTGATCATTTTTTTAACGATCTTATAAGAATTTTCAGCCGCCAGCTTAACAAATTCCTCATAGTTCATATGAGCTGAACCGTCTGCCCTATCAGACATAGCCCGGATAATAACGAAAGGAATCTGATTTAAAGAGCAGACCTGAGCTACC
>JBJDXG010000350.1:0-1858 GCA_051866555.1 bacterium
TGACTCAATTTCTTTCACTTATATTTCACTTACTGTTTAGTTTTCAAAGACCACTACCGTCTCTCGACGGCTTTTATATAATACCACAGAAAAAATATATTTGCAACTTATTTTTTTATTTTTATTCTGTTTTTATTCATAAAATCAGCTAAATAAAAGTTTTTTCTCCATATTTCTATTATTTACTGAGATATACGGCAAAGCCAAATTATCATAAATAATGCTTATCGGTTATCCACCTTTTCCGGATACAAGTCATGATTGCTGAGACGCATCCAGGCAACCTTTTCCCACCTGGTCCCAGGTTTGCCGTAATTACAGTATGGATCTATGGAAATACCACCCCTAGGCATAAATTTGCCCCAAACTTCAATATATTTCGGATCCATGAGTGCAATTAAATCCTTCATAATAATATTGACACAGTCCTCATGAAAATCTCCATGATTGCGAAAGCTAAAGAGATAAAGCTTTAAGGATTTGCTTTCTACCATTTTCACATCAGGAACATAAGAGATTGTAATAGAGGCAAAATCCGGCTGCCCAGTAATCGGACACAGGCTGGTAAATTCCGGGCAATTGAATTTTACAAAATAGTCATTCCCCTGGTGTTTATTGATAAACGTTTCCAGCATTTCCGGAGCATAATCCATAGGATATCTCGTTCCCTGATTGCCAAGCAAAGTAATTCCTGCTATTTTTTCTTTTTGAATCATATTGTCCTCCTTCTCTACTGCCTCATGGCCGGATCCTGAACACCATTAGCTGCAAAAGCCTTTAGCCGGTCAATACAGGTTCCGCACTTGCCGCAGGGCTGTTCTTCTCCTTCATAACAGCTCCAGGTCAGCTCATAAGGAACTTTTAATTTCAAACCTAAAGCCACAACCTCTGCCTTATTCATAGCTAAAAAAGGAGCTTCTATTTTTATCTGTTCCCCGCTTCCTAGATAAACAGCCTCATTCATAGCCTTATAAAACTGAGCACTGCAGTCCGGATAAGCATTGCCTGCTGCATCATCTCTATGAGCCCCGTAATAAACCAGGTTACAGCCCTTTGCTAAAGCAATGCTGGCTGCTCCCGACAAAAACAAGCCATTCCTGAACGGCACATAAGTGGATACCGGTGCTCCCTTGGTTTTTTTCAGCTGCTCACTGTATGACTCCTTGGGGATATCTTGCTTTGAATGACTTAACAATGAACAGTCACTATAAGAAAATATCTTCGTCATATCCAAATGCAAATGTTCCACCTCATAAAACTGTGTGATTTTTTCTGCGGCCTGAATTTCCTTTAAATGCTTCTGACCATAAAGTACAGAAAGTGCAGCAACATTTTCTCTGCCATATTCAGCCACCGCCATTCCCAGACAAGTAGTGCTGTCTACTCCGCCGCTAAATAATACCATCGCTTTCATATTCATTTCTTCCTTTCTCTTTCCTATACACCCCGTCTATCCGGGTCCCAGATAAATTTATGCATTTGCAGCTGCATAGTCACGCCATTCATAAGATATTCTTTCATATATTCCACAATATCTGAAAGTATTATCGCTCCAAACACAGGACTTATATATACGTGACATTTCTGAGTCAGCTCATAGTTTTCAATTATATTTCTCGCCCGATGCAAATCCTCTTTCGAGCCAACTACGAACTTAACTGTATCATTCGCCCCCAGCACCTCAAAATTAGGCAGATACATATAAGACTCCATCCCACTTCCAGGCAGTTTATAATCCATGGTAAATGAAGGCCGATTTCTCATTGCAGCAAAACCTGACAAATGAATACTGCCATTAGTTTCAATTTCTACAAACAGCTTATCATCTTTGCCCAGCAGCAGCAAAAGCTCACCTATA